>CAYUEM010000008.1:0-30664 GCA_964442925.1 uncultured Hyphomonadaceae bacterium | reverse complement strand
GGGCAGGCCGGGTTTGACCATGACCATATCGGCGCCCTCGGCAATATCCCTCGCCACTTCGCGCAGGGCCTCGTCACTATTGGCCGGGTTCTGTTGATAGGTTTTCTTGTCGCCGATCAGCGCGGCCGCCGAGCCTATGGCATCGCGATAAGGGCCATAGAACCCACTGGCATATTTCGCGGCATAAGACAGGATCAGCGTGTTGACATGGCCTTCGATTTCCAGCGCGGCGCGAATGGCACCCACGCGGCCATCCATCATGTCCGACGGGGCGACGACATCCGCACCGGCCTCGGCCTGCATCACCGCCTGCGCCACAAGGATTTCCGTCGTCGCGTCATTGAGCACATAGCCAGCCGCGTCGATCAGCCCGTCATGGCCATGCGTGGTGAACGGGTCAAGCGCCACATCGCAGATGATGCCGACTTCGGGCGCAGCATCCTTCATCGCCCGGATGACGTTTGGAACCAGCCCATTGGGATCGAGCGCCTGTGCGCCCGATGCGTCCTTTCTTGCCGGGTCGATATGCGGAAAGATCGCCATTGCCGGAATGCCGAGATCGCGCGCGCGGCGCGCCGCCTTCGCCGCTTCGCCAACACTGAGCCGGTCATTGCCCGGCATCGAGCCGACCGGGATGCGCGGCTCATGCCCGTCATGCACGACCACCGACCAGATGATGTCGGCTGGCGTCAGCGTGTTTTCGGCGACAAGCGCACGGATCCAGCCTGACTGGCGCAGCCGGCGCAGGCGCGTTGCGGGAAAATTCTGCGGAAAAGTGTTCATGCCTCTTCATGCCGCGCAGCGTCCGGTTTGTCACGCCAGCCGGTCGCATTCTGCTGGTCAAACAGGAATGACAGGTCTAGGCTTGTCACGATCAAGTGAGGGACGTTCGTGATGAGTGATATTTTTCTCAGCTACAGACGAACCGATCAGGAGCTCGCCCGCGCGCTTGTCGAGGCATTGAGCGCGCGTGGTGTTGCGATCTGGTGGGATGCGAAGATTGAGGGGGGCGAAGACTGGCGCGAGGCGATTGTCGCCAACCTCACAGAGGCGCACACTCTGGTCATCCTGTTTTCTGAAGCGTGCAATGCGTCGAAACAGCTGAAAAAGGAGCTGGCGATTGCCGACACGCTCGACAAGGAAGTTGTGCCGGTCCTGATCGAGGACACCAAGCCGAAGGGTCATTATCTTTACGAGCTGGCCACGCGCAACTGGCTGCAGATTTTCCCCGATCCGGCATCGAAAATCGATTCGCTTGCCGACCGGCTCGCAAAGGAAATCCAGAACAATCGCCCACAGGCCGCTGAGAGCTTTCACGCGCCCCGCGCCTCAGCGGATGCGAACATTGATGCGGTCTCCGATGAGCAGGTAGCGGCATCTCAACCTGTCGCCGCGCCTGCCGTGCCTGCGGAAACGGTCGAAAGCGTTGTTGAAAAAGCTGAGGCTGCGACACAAGCGAAAAGAAACCAGCGCGATTTCCTGCCGTTCAAGTGGTATGAACTGCTTCTCGTCCTGATTGCCGGCGCGTTGTCAGGAACAGGCGGTGACAGCGCGCAATTGCGGTTGGCGGACGGTTTCTTCATGGGCGCGCTTGTGGCAATGGTCATCGCTGCGGTGGTTTTTCCTTTCCGATACTATTTCCGGCGCCGGCGGGTTCGCCATGCCCTTCGGTCCTATCTGGTCAGCACCGGCCTGCTCGCAGCGGTTCTAGGTGTGATCACGGCGCTGCACCCCCAGTTCGCGCAAGGCTCGCTGGCCGAAAGTCTGATCGTCAACATCATCGTGGCGGCGATTTTCTGGCTGATCGTTTCCGCCATTGCATTTGCAATTTATGGCGCATTGCACTTCCAGCGCAACGTGCGAAGCTTCAGGCAGAATGTCGAAACACTCTGACAGGCTGCTGAAAACCGCATCGTCAGGTTTTCCAGCAGCTTGTTAGCGGCTTCGGGCGATCAGCGCCGCGTCATGGCCAGCCAGCGCGTCCGCCGGCGCATGAAACAGCGTTTGGAAACATCAAGGCTTTCGGCCTGGAGGGCTGTGAGTTCCTGCATCCAGTCGGTCTGATCGCCGGGTCTGATCTCGCGAAAGCCGAGCGATTTGTAGAACGGACCATTCCAGGGCAGATCGCGAAAGGTCGAAAGGGTCACACTGTCGAATTTGCGGTCGCGGGCATCCTCGACGACCCGCCTGACCAGTGCTGTGCCCAGCCCCTTGCGTCCATGATCTGGATGCACTGAGACCTGTTCAAGGTAGAGCGAAGGCCCGCGCTGGCTTGTCATTGCGAAGCCACAGGCTTGGGCGCTGGCGCGATGTCGGGCGACAAACACCTCCCGCGCCTCAATGGCACCGACAAGCACCCCCTGCGGGACAGGGTCGAGCAGGGCGTCAGGCGACAGCAAACCGGTATCTGCGAACAGGGTATTGGCTTCCCGGTCGATGCTGACCAGCCTGTCTGCCTCCTCACTGTCGGCGCGGGTGATATCATAGTCTTCGGGCAATCTGCGCATTGACCCCCGGTCCTCTTATGGCATGTCCTGTGTCAGGCTTATGCGCATTTTCGGAGATTTTGCCAATGACGGCGTCACTGAACCAAGAGCAGATCATGATCCGCGACATGGCGGGCAAGTTTGCCAGCCAGCAACTTGCTCCGCATTCTCAGACCTGGGACGCGGAAAGCCATTTCCCGGTGGAGACGATCCGCGCCAGTGCAGACCTCGGCTTTGCCGGGATCTATCTTGACGAGGCGCATGGCGGGTCCGGGCTTGGCCGGCTGGATGCCGTGCTGATCTTCGAGCAGCTGTCATATGGCGATGTCTCGACCGCCGCTTTCATCTCGATCCACAATATGGCGAGCTGGATGATCGACCGGTTTGGCAATGACGCCCAGCGCGCGAGCTGGTTGCCGCGCCTGACCACGATGCAGCTGATTGCCTCGTATTGCCTGACCGAGCCGGGTTCGGGCTCTGATGCCGCAGCGATGAAGACCCGCGCGGTGCGTGATGGCGATGATTATATGCTCACCGGCTCGAAACAGTTCATTTCGGGTGCCGGAACCTCCGATGTCTATGTCATCATGGCGCGCACCAGCGATGACGGCGCACGCGGCGTTTCTGCCTTTATCGTCGAGAAGGGCGCGCCGGGCCTCAGTTTTGGTGCCAATGAGGCCAAGATGGGCTGGAAATCCCAGCCAACACGGCAGGTCATTCTTGACGCTGTGCGGGTGCCTGCCAGCAACCGGATTGGCGAGGAAGGCCACGGGTTCCGCTTCGCCATGGCCGGGCTGGATGGCGGACGGCTGAACATTGCTGCCTGTTCGCTTGGTGGGGCACAGTTCGCGCTCGACAAAGCACTGACCTATGCAAAGGAGCGCGAACAGTTCGGCCAGCCGATTGCGCACAATCAGGCGATCGCGTTCAAGCTGGCGGATATGGAAACCGAGCTGCAGGCTGCACGGGTCATGCTGTATGAGGCCGCGCGCCGTCTCGATGCAAAGGATGCGCAGGCCACACGCTGGTGCGCCATGGCCAAGCGCTTTGTAACCGATACCGGCTTCAGGGTCGCCAACGACGCGTTGCAGATCCATGGCGGTTATGGCTATCTGAGCGATTACGGGATCGAGCAGATCGTGCGCGACCTGCGCGTTCACCAGATCCTTGAAGGCACCAATGAGATCATGCGCGTGATTGTCAGCCGGGACATGCTGAAAGGCTGAATGGCGGTGCCAGATAGCCGCGTCAGTGAAGAAGGTCCGGCCCGGCTCGCGGTCTGGCGCGCGAAATGGCTGCGGTCCTATCCTCGTGATCTGTGGCGCACGATCTCGGCCGGGGTCATTGCAGCGCGTGCAGCGGCGTAAACCCTCTCCTAACCCTGTCTGCGGCAAGGTGGCGGGAGATTCGAAAATCCCAGTTACACTTGCGAGGTCCTATGCAGCGTTTTGCCTTGTCCATGCTGATGGCAGCCCTTGGTGCGGGCCTGTTTGCCCCTGCCGCGAGCGCTTTCGGTATCGGCCTTCAGCCGACAACTGTCGAAATGGAGCTTGCCCCGGGCGAGCGCAAACGGCAGGTCATCAATATCGCCAATGTGCATCAGGAAAAGACCATCTCGCTGACGGTCGGGCTTGCCGACTGGTCGCTTGACGAAAACGGTCAGATCGAGCTCAGCGCGCCGGGTGAAACCGAAACGTCCAGCGCCGACTGGGTGCGCTTCAGCCCGGCCTTCATCACGCTGGAGCCGGGCGAAGCCGGTCAGATCGTGGTCGATATGGCCGCTCCGGTGCGGTTGAAGACGTCTGGCGACCATCGCTTTGCGCTGCTGGCCTCGACGATCCTGCCGGAAAATCGCGGTCAGGGATCGGGCGTGTGGAAGCGCTACCAGATCGCCAGCCTGTTTTATCTGACCACTGGCGAAGCCGACAGCCAGCCGCAGATAACCGGGTCGGGTCTTGCGGTTGATGAGGCCGGTCACCAGACACTGGGCCTTCGCATCGAGAATGCGGGCAATGCTCATGCGCGGCTGAAAGGCGTGCTGGAAATCGCATTGGCCAATGGCGAGACCGAGACCCGCCCGATTGAAAACCTTGTCGTGCTTGATCGTTCCGCACGCAATCATGCGATCAGTCTTGGTGTCGATGTCTCGGAGATTTCCGACCTGACGGTGCGCCTGAAAAACACTTTCGCGCCGCAGGTCGAGTCCGGCGTTCTGGAATTGCAGGCGCACAAGGTGTCGCTGCCGACAAAGCGGGCCGCGCTGGAACCGGCGCTGGAATGAGCGGGTGGCGCATCTGGCGTGCCGGTCTGGCGCTGCTGGCGGGGCTGGTGCCGGTGCCGCTGGCCAGTGCGTCTTGGCTGGATTCAGACTTTTACTGCCGCGTTTATGGCTGTGTGATCGTCCATGACGGGCGCACCTTCGATGTCTATGACAATTATATTTTCGCGACCGGCGGCACGGTGGGGCCGGGCGGGAAGATGATTGCCTGGAGCGGCAACCCGTTTCAGGGCCTCGGCGCGGTCAATCCGGTGTTCACAGGCACCCGAGACGAGGGATTTCATATTGCGCCGCTGACCGAAGAGGGCACCTTGCTCGGCATCGACCAGACCGGAAATGGCGAGATCGATCTTTCCGCCAGTGAGAATGCGCAGGGTTTTCTCGATGCCAGCTCGATGATCGGGGCGTTCGAACTGGACGGTTCGAGCCGGCTGGTGGCGCGTGAAACCTCCGCCCAGCGCAGCTTTTACCTGTCTTCGCGCACCGGTTTCAGTCTGCGGGCACGCTCTCGGCTGCTCGGTTCGCCATCGGGCCTGAATGACCCTGCACTGCTGTCGAAGATCAGCTTCGCCTTTGATATTCGCCGCAGCGGTCGTGATGACGGGATGAATTTCGGGCAGGATGCCGCGAACGGCAATTTTTTCCGTTTCAATTCCGGCGTCGATGATCTCGGCGACATTTATGGCTCGGCGACGCAGATCGTCGAATTTACCCGCGAGATCCGACGCCGCGCGTCTGATGACCTGCCGCGCCAGTCGATCCGCTTCGATTATGTTTACGGCTTTGAGGCCTATGACCTATCAATGGGGGCGGGGCATCTGCGCTACACAATCGAATTTGATTTCTTCAATCGCTGAACGCGACCCTTGACGCAGCTGCTGTGGTGGCCAATCTCTCGGACATGGCCAGAAGACCGCGACCGAAAATTGTCAGCCTCACCGACGCCGCTGCCGAACAGGTGCGCGCGATCATGCAGGAAAACGGCGCAGGCTTCCTGCGTGTCGGCGTGACCAATGGCGGCTGCGCAGGCATGGAATATGTCATGGACTATGTGGCTGAACCTGACCGGCTGGACGAGACAATCGAGGACCGCGGCGTTTCCATCCTTGTCGATGCGCGCGCCGTCCTGTTCCTGATCGGCTCGGTGATCGATTATGAGACGAGCCTGCTTCACGAAAAGTTCGTGTTCAGAAATCCAAACCAGACCGATGCCTGCGGCTGCGGCGAAAGTGTGACCATTCAACCCGCACAGGTTTGAGGGCTCTCTCGTTCATATGCCCGGCTATGTTTCGGGTGCGAAACGAATAAGCCGAATTTCGCCAGCTTTCAGGAAGGGGACGGCCAGTCCTGCGACATTGCCCAGGGAAAATCCTCGCGCAGCAGCTCTGCTCAGAAAAAGGGCTGTGAGCTGACCAGTTGTCCACGATCGCGGAGATTCAGACTGCCCCCGAGCGGAGCGCGGCATAGACACTCTCAGGCGGTCGGGCATAGGGGTCGATCGCCAGCGCCCGGACCGTCTCGACGGTCAGGTAACCCGCTGAAAGCCCATTGTCGCGCTGAAAGGCCTCCATCGCCCGCACGGTGCGCTGACCGAATGCCCCGTCAATCTCCGTTGGATAGCCGGCATCGGTGAGAGCGCCCTGAATTTCAGCGACCTTGAACCGGGTGGTGTTGGTTTCGCAGAGCACTTCGGCCCAGGTCAGGTCATTTCCACCCGTGACGACCTGACGCTCGACCGTGCGGTAGACGGCGGGAATTTCGATCCGGCGTTCACGAACCGGCTGCACCATCGTGCGCACAGTGCGCTCTTCAAAAGAAGCCGGAATAATTTCCTCGATCACTTGCGCGGGCTCGGCAATCACCTGACGGGACACTGTCTTGTATTGTGGAGGGATCACCCGCTCTTCGGTTCGCGGTGGGGCGATCATGCGAGATCGCGTGATTGTGCGCGTTTTTGCGGGAATGATGACGCGGCAAAGCAATTCGCCCGTATGGACCTCGTTGCCCGGCGCAACTGCATTCCGGCCAAGAACCGCGCTGCGACCATAAAGACCTTCGCCGGCTTTCCAGGTCACCCGCTCAGGCTCGATCACGACCGTTTCGGTATAGGTCTCGAATTGTGCCGGCACCACAATCGTCTCGGTCCGCTCCGGTGCGATCATTACGCGCTCTTCTACCGTCTTGAAGACGGCCGGGATTGTGCGGAAACGGAGGGCTTCCTCGCGCACCTGAACTTTGACAGTGCTGGTCTCATAAACCGCCGGTTCAACCTCGATCCTGAAACTCGCCGCCTCGTCGAGTATCTCCTCTGTGACCGTCTGCGTGATCGCCGGTGTCAGCACGCGTGCGAAACACTTTCCCGCCTCATCACTTGGAGGATACTGCGCCGACTGACCAGAAGCCGTTGCCGATATCCACAGCCAAGCACTCAAACACACGATAAAATGACGCACAACCGCCTCCCAAGCCATCAACTTCACATTTTTTTAAGGGTTTCACGCGTGAGGGTAAAGTGTTGCGCTGAAATAAAACTGCAAGTTTTCGAAGTGAAGCCGATGCGTGTCATGAGGTATCGACAATTGTAATTCGAATCATTCGTTTGTTTGAACATATTCGTTGCAATTCATTCCCATTTCACGAGAGAATGATGCACCGAATACAAATGCTATGATATGGCTGCTTGACTGCCGGCGTACGAATGGACGATTAGGCCCATGAGCAGGAACGAAACACGCCGGGGCGCTGCGCGCGACGCCATTTTGCAGTCTGTGCAGGATGTCATCGCTGAACACGGACTGGATGCTGTGACGCATCGCAGCATCGCGGAAATCAGCGGCGTTTCGCCCGGAACAGTGACATATCACTTTGCCACGCGCGAAAGTCTGATCGATTCGGCACTGGAGAACTATGTCGCTGAATACCAGGCATCACTGAATGACGCAGTCTCCGCCCAGCCAATAACCGGGCGCGCCGCACTGCTTGATTTCCTTGCGCAGACGACTGCACTTCGGCCTGATGGTCTCTCGCTGGCCTGTATCGAATGCGAGATGGCCTTGCTCGCCCATCGCACAGGTCGGCTGAGCAGTGCGCTTCTGGCCTGGCAACGTGCGATGGAGCCGATCCTGTCTTCGGTCCTCGAAGGGTTGGGCGTCAGCCGGCCCGTTGAGACCGCACGACTGATGATCGCGATTTGCCGTGGAACAGAATTGGAGGTCATGGCCCGACGCACGCCGGTTGATCTGGCGGCTTTCCGGGCGCGGCTTGAATCGGTGCTGCCGGTTGAGCCCGGCGCACTATGATTGCGCGCGGATCCGCTTGATCGTGCCTGAAAAATTGAGGCACGGCGTCTCATCGGCGGCGATCAGCCCGCGAACGAACACCATTGAGCGTCCCGCGCGCAGCACATCACCGCGGCAGGTGATCAACTGACCGGTCGTCGCGCCGGCCAGGAATTCCGATGCAAACGACACTGTCACCGCGTGGTCGCCTTTCAGCTCTTCCTCGGCGAGCGCGAACAATGCGAAATCGGCAAAGGTCATCAGACAGCCGCCATGCATGAAGCCGCCGCCATTCATGTGCCGGGGCTCTGCGCGGAAGGCCGCGACAATCGCGCTCTTGTCGCGACGAAAAAAGAACGGACCCGCACCTGACTCGAACGGATCATCCGGCCAGGTCTGCCAGCCGGCGAATTCGCCTTCAGTGATTTCCCGGATCGCCATGATACTTCTTCAAGTCAGGTCAGATTGTCTGACATTTCAACAGCCAGAGCGCGCACGCCGCCGCAGATCAAGCTCTTCCCCAAGGTCAGGCCGTCGCGGGGGAGAGATTGCCGCAAGGCGAGGCTTCGACAATTCACCGGACTGGGCGTAGAAAGATGGCTGAACAGTCTGCAAGAGGAAACGCCATGGCCTTTGATCCGGAAATCCGTGCCCAGCTCGTCGAGACGGTCCGCCGGTTTGTCAGCGAAAAATGCGTGCCGATGGAGGCACAGGTTGCCGACGATGACAAGGTGCCCGCCGCGATCATCGAGGAGATGAAGACACTTGGCCTGTTTGGACTGGCTGTGCCCGAAACCTATGGCGGGCTGGGCCTCGATATGGAAACCGAATGCCTTGTCGCGTTCGAGCTTGGCCGCACCTCGCCGGCCTTCCGTTCCGTCGTGGGAACGAATATCGGCATTGGCAGCCAGGCGCTGGTCCTGTTTGGCACCGATGCGCAGAAAACGCGCTGGCTGCCGGGCATTGCATCGGGCGACCTTGTGGCCAGTTTCGCGCTGACCGAACCGGAAGCGGGCTCTGATGCCGGCAGCCTGCGCACGCGCGCGCGCCGCGACGGCGACGAATATGTCCTCAACGGCACCAAGCGTTACATCACCAATGCCAATGTCGCAGATATATTCACCGTGATGGCGCGCACCGATCCCGACACACCCGGCGGGAAGGGCGTTTCCGCTTTTGTCGTCGATGCCCATACGCCGGGACTCAGTGTCGGCCCTCCGGAAAAGAAGATGGGCCAGCAGGGGGCACATATCTGCGATGTCAATTTCGACAATGCGCGCGTGCCTGTCGAAAACCGCATCGGCAAGGAAGGTGAAGGCTTCAGTGTCGCAATGAGTGTGCTCGACAAGGGGCGGCTGCACATTTCTGCGGTCTGTGTCGGGGTCGCCGAGCGGCTGATCCGGGAAATGGTGACTTATGCACTTGAGCGGAAACAGTTCGGGAAACCGCTGGCCGAACACCAGCTGATCCAGGCGATGATGGCCGACAGCCAGGCTGAGACCTATGCCGCGCGCTGCATGGTGCTCGACGCGGCCCGCCGGCGCGATGCCGGAGAGCGTGTCACCATGCTGGCCTCCTCGTGCAAGCTGTTTGCTTCAGAAATGGTCGGGCGGGTGGCCGACCGGGCCGTTCAGGTGTTTGGCGGGGCCGGTTATGTGTCCGATTACGGCATCGAGCGGTTCTATCGCGATGTCCGGATCTTCCGGCTTTATGAAGGCACCACGCAGATCCAGCAGATCGTCGTGGCCCGCGAACTGGCGCGGGCCGCACAAAAGGGAGAATTATAGATGGCTGACACTGAAACCGCCAATCCTGAAGACTTTGGCATGAATGCTGAGCGACTGGAGAAGATTCCCGGCTATTTCGCGCACCGCTATCTCAACAACAACAAGCTGCCCTGCATGGCGACCCTGGTTTCGCGCGGCGGCAGTGTGGTTCACGAAGCCTATCGCGGCAACAGCGTGCTGGGTGGCGATCAGCCAATTGGCCCGGAGACGATTTTCCGGATCTATTCGATGACCAAGCCGGTCACTTCGCTGGCCGCGATGATGCTGTTCGAGGAAGGCGACCTGCGGCTTGATCATCCGGTTTCGCGCTATATCCCCGAATTTGCCGACACCAAGGTCTGGGCGGGTGGATCGATGGACGGACCGGAGCTGAAGGTGCCCGAGCGCGAGATCGACATTCGCGACCTGTTCACCCACACATCCGGGCTGACCTATGGTTTCCTGTTCCAGCACCCGGTCGATGCGATGTATCGCGAGCACAAGATCGCCCGCCCGGACGAGACCCTGGAGGAGATGTGCAAGCGGCTTGCGGGCCTGCCGCTGGTGTTCTCGCCAGGCACGCGGTGGAATTATGGCCATTCGACCGATGTGCTCGGCCGGGTCATCGAGGTGATTTCCGGCCAGCCGCTGGATGTGTTCCTGCAGGAGCGGATTTTCACTCCGCTCGGTATGGAAGACACCGGCTTTTATGTCCCTGAAGCCAAATGGCCGCGGCTGATGGCCTGCTACAGTCGCGATCCGGCCAGTGGCGAGGTTTCGCTCAGCGACGGCGCTGGCGCAGAGAGCCGAGCCTACCGCTCGCGCCCGATCATGCTGAATGGCGGCGGCGGTCTTGTCTCCACACTGCGCGATTATCACCGCTTCTGTCTCTGCCTGCTGAATGGCGGAAGTCTGGGAGATGCCCGGCTGATCAGTCCGAAAACCTGGGAATTCATGGCTCAGAACCATCTTCCGGGCGGGGCCTCGATCAAGTCGATGGGAGATAAGACATTCTCGGAGGCGCGCATGGAGGGCAATGGGTTCGGCCTTGGCGGTTCGGTCATCATCGATGTTGCCGAAACCCTGCAGCCGGGTTCGGAAGGCAATTTCAGCTGGGGCGGTCTGGCCAACACCTTCTTCTGGATCGATCCGACAGAGGAGCTGATCGCGATCCAGATGACGCAGATGATCCCGTCGGGCTGCTATCCGATTCGCCCGCAATTCCAGCAACTGGTCTACGCGGCGATCGATTCCTGAAGCCTGACGAAAACAGATTGGAACCTGTAGCTGGCTCTGAAAGGTTGATCCTCCCCCACCGGGGCGGGGTAGAATTGGCTGTGTCGGCTTATACCAATATGCGCGGATGAAGACTCATCCGCGGTTACGGCGCATGGGGCGCCGACGCGCAGTCGCGCTTGCCCGGCGCTGCAAGGATCGGTTCCGATCCATGCAGCTTGGTATTACGCCTTCGCGCTGTCCAGCAATTCCCGCACCCGCGCGAACACCGCTCCGAACATGTCAGGGGTCAGGCGGCGGGTGTTGGTGTTGTAGCGTGAGCAGTGATAGCTCGCGATCAGGGTCAGCGGACGCGGGGATGCCAGCGTGTAGGCTGCGCCATGACCGAACGGGTGGTCCTTCAGTTTCAGGCCAAGCGCGCGCACGGTGGAGTCGTGTGCAATCTTGCCCAGCGTGACGATCACTTCGAGCCGGGGCAGGGCAGCGATGCGGGCCGCAAGATGGTCACGGCAGGCGGTGATCTCTGCGCCGACCGGCTTGTTCTGTGGCGGCACGCAGCGCACCGAATTGGTGATCATCGCTTCGACAAGTTCCAGCCCGTCATCGCTGCGCCGGTCATACTGGCCGCGCGAAAACGAAAACTGCGCCAGCGTGTCATAGAGAAGTTCGCCGGCCCAGTCGCCGGTGAAGGGCCGCCCGGTGCGGTTGGCCCCGGTCATGCCAGGCGCAAGACCGACCACGAGCAGCCGCGCCGTTTCCGGCCCGAAAGAAGGAACCGCACCATTGAACCAGCCGGGATTGGCCACCGCATTCTGCCGGCGATAATCGACAAGACGCGGGCAGCGGGCACAGCTCGCGGGCGGTTCGGCGGGTGCTTCAGTCGTCATCTTCGACGGGCAGCGCATCGCGATCGTCGTTTTCACGACGCGGGCGGGCAATCCGGGTCGCAATGTCGGAGATATCGATGAACACATCGGCTTCGCGGCGCAGATCGTCGGCGATCATCGCCGGCTGGCTCTTGACCGTGGAGACGATGGTGACGCGCACGCCCATCGCCTTGACCGCTTCGACAAGCCGGCGGAAATCGCCATCGCCGGAAAACAGGATGACATGATCAACATGGCTGGCGGTGGTGAGCATGTCGACGGCAAGCTCGACATCCATCTTGCCGCGCACCCGCCGGCGTCCGTCACGGTCGGTGTATTCGCGCGCAGGCTTCTTGATGACATTGAAGCCATTATAGGCCAGCCAGTCGACCAGCGGCCGGATTGGAGAATAGTCGTCATTTTCCAGCAGGGCGGTGTAATAATTGGCACGCAGCAAGCGGCCCTTGCTCTGGAACTCCTCAAGCAATTTGCGAAAGTCGATTTCCAGTCCGAGTGCGCGTGCCGCAGAATAGAGGTTCGTGCCATCAATAAAAATGGCGATCTTTTCGTCTTTATAAAAGCCCATGATGATGTTCCGGTTGCAAAAGTCGCTGCCGCCCCCGCCACAGACCATATGCTCAAACAATGGCGCGAAGCGTTAGCCCAGTGCCGATGAACGCGCAATAGACTGTTGCCACGCAAGCGCAGCAATTGTATGATGTTCGGCTAATTGAGGAGAATGTCTGCCCATGGCGCGCGTTACAGTCGAAGATTGCATCGAACAGATTCCAAACCGGTTTGACCTGGTGCTCGTCGCTGCGCACCGTGCCCGGATGATCCGGGAAGGTTCGCCGCTGTCGGTTGATCGCGACCATGACAAGGATCCGGTTGTCGCCCTGCGCGAGATTGCCGAGACGAGTGTCGACCTGAAGGTCGTGCGGGAATCGCTTTTGTCGAGCCTGCAGGATGTTCGCCCCGGCGAAGAGAATGAGCGTGAGGAAGACCGTGCCGCGCTCGAATCGGGGCCGGCGGCAACGGAAGAGGACGTGATGCGCGCCTATCAGGCGGAGCTGGAGTCCGGACGCGACGATCGGATGTAGCAATGGCGGGCCTTGTCGCCCCAGGATCAGCGCCGACAGTTGCGGCCAGCCAGACGGATCCGGCAGCTGCGCTGGTGCCGATCAGCCGGGACGAACTCGTCGCGCGCGTGCAAGCCTATCATCCCGGCATTGATGCCGATCGCCTCGGACTGGCGTATGATTTCGCCCGACTGCATCATGGCGAGGACAAGCGCGCATCGGGCGATCTCTATTATTCCCATCCGGTCGCGGTCGCGCAATTGCTGACCGAAGTGCGTCTTGATGAAGTCACCATTATTGCCGGACTTCTGCACGACACGGTCGAGGACACGGGCGTCACATTGAGCGATGTGCGCGAACAGTTCGGCGACGATGTTGCAGACCTTGTTGATGGTGTGACCAAGCTGACCCGGCTGGAATATCGCTCGGAAGAGACCAAACAGGCGGAGAATTTCCAGAAGTTCATCCTTGCCACGATCAATGATATTCGCGTGCTTCTGGTCAAGCTGGCTGACCGGCTGCACAATATGCGCACGCTGCACCATATCAGAAAGCCGGAAAAACGCGTCCGGATCGCGCGTGAAACCATGGAGATTTATGCGCCTCTGGCGCGCCGTATTGGTCTTTACCCGGTCGCTTCCGAGCTTGAAGATCTTGCTTTCGAGCAGATCAATCCAGAAGCGCGCCGGGCGATCGATTTCAGGCTGGAGCAGCTTTCGCGAGAAAACCGGATCGATCTGGAGCGCATCCGAGAAGACATCACCGCGCTGATGGATGCGGGCGGAATTTCCTGTCGTATCAAGGGACGGCGCAAGTCGCCCTATTCAATCTGGCGCAAGCTGGAGCGCAAATCGATTTCCTTCCGCGATGTGGCGGACATTTTTGCGTTCCGGGTCATCGTTGGGGATGTCGCCGACTGCTACACTGTGCTGGGGCTTGTGCACACGGTCTGGGCGTGCCTGCCTGACAGGTTTCGCGATTTCATTTCCGTGCCCAAACCGAACGGCTATCGCTGCCTGCACACCACGGTCAGGGCGTCGGGCAATCGCCGTGTGGAGTTGCAGATCCGCACCGAGGAAATGGACGAGACCGCCGAGAATGGCGTGGCCGCGCACTGGACCTACAAGAACAGCATTTATGGTTTCGATGCCGATGCCGCCCGCGCGGTCGGGCTCGACCCGGAAGCCAACCTGCGTGCATTTTCCGAACTGATCGCGCATGAGGCCGAGCCCGACGAGTTTCTAGAGCATGCCAAGCTGGAAATGTATCGCGAGCATGTCTTCAACTTCACACCGAAAGGGCGGTTGATCATTCTGCCGCGCGGGGCGATGCCGCTGGATTTCGCCTATGCGGTGCATTCTGCGATTGGAGACACGTGCGTCGGCGTGCGCATCAATGGCGAGAACCGCTCCTTGCGAACCGAGCTGAACAATGGCGATGTGGTGGAAATTCTCCGTGCCAGTGAGCCTGCTGCGCCGGTCGGCTGGGAAGCAATGACGGTGACGGGGCGAGCCCGCGCCGCCCTGCGCCGGCTGGCGCGCAACCGCGAGCGCAGCGAATTCCGGCGCCTTGGCCACGGCCTTTTCCGACAGGCGCTTCGCCGCGCAGGAATTGATCCGGTTTCGGTGCATGTCGAACAGGTTGCCCGGAGAGCGGGCTATGAGAATGCCGACAATATGGCCGAAGAGATCGGACGCGGACGGCTGGGCGTGCGTGACTTGCTGAGCGCTGTTTTCCCCGGCCATGCTTCCGAGGTTGACGAGGATGCCAGCAAGCTGCGGCTGGACGATGTTCATGTGCCGCTACTGGTGTCTGGCGCGGATCTGACGCCCGGTGTGACCCTGCACCTTGGCGAGTGCTGCCGGCCGGTTCCCGGAGACCGGATCATCGGGATCCAGGAACCCGAACGCGGACTGGTCGTCCACACGATTTCCTGTGGTCAGCTTGCGCAATATGATGATCGCCCCGATGCCTGGGTGGACCTGCGCTGGACCGAGCTGGCCGAGCGCGGCGCGGTTGCAATTGCCCGTGTGCGGGTCACGGCGGCCCATCAGAAAGGCGTTCTTGCCAGCCTGTGCACGGCTGTTGCGCAGGCCAATGGCAATATCGTATCGGTGACGACCGACAAACGCGGTACCGATTTTACGGACCTGTTGTTCGATATCGAGGTGGAAGATCTGCGCCGACTCACACAGATACTGGCGGCGTTGAGATCACTCGCCGTTGTCGACAAGGCGACGCGCGAATTGCAGGAGGTTTAGGCGATGGACGCCGATGAAGTGCTCGATATCTTCCGCGAGGCCGGTGCGCTGCTTGAGGGCCATTTCATCTTGTCATCGGGCCGGCACAGTCCGGTCTTTCTGCAGAAGGCACTGGTGTTTTCCCGTCCCGAACTGTCCGAAGCGCTGTGCCGGGCTCTGGCCGACCGTATCCTGGAAACGCTGGGGCCCGTCGATGTGGTTGCAGGCCCGGCGGTGGGCGCGATCATTCCGGGCTACGAGACGGCACGCCATCTTGGCGCGCGGGCGGTGTTTGCCGAGCGGGTCGATGGCCGGTTGCAGTTTCGCCGCGGCTTTGCGATTGCGCCCGGTGAGCGTGTCGTGATCGTCGAGGATATCGTCACCACGGGGCTGAGTTTCCGTGAAACGGTGGAGGCGCTGTCTGGCCTGCCCGGCGAGATTGTCGGCGGGGCGTGTATCATCGACCGCTCGGGCGGACGCGCGGATGTCGGCACGGCGCTGGTGTCGCTGGCCAGAGTGGATTTCCCGGATTATTCCGCTGATGCCTTGCCGGCGGAACTGGCCGGCATACCGGCGGAGAAACCCGGCAGCCGGGGTCTTGCCTGATGGCCGGGCGGCTGCGTCTCGGCGTCAATATCGACCATGTCGCCACAGTGCGCAATGCGCGCGGTGGAGACCATCCCGACCCGCTGCGTGCTGCCGAGCTGGCAACGAAAGCCGGCGCGGACGGTATCACGATCCATCTGCGCGAGGATCGCCGCCATATCCGCGATGATGATCTGGAGCGTATCCGCACCGCAACGCACCTGCCGATCAATCTGGAAATGGCGGCAACCGATGAGATGCTGGGAATTGCCCTGAAATTCCGGCCGGAAACCGCAATGTTCGTCCCGGAAAAGCGCGAGGAACGCACCACAGAGGGCGGGCTGAACGCTGCACGCGAGCATAACAAGCTGACGGCGATGATCACCGCATTGCGCAAGAATGGCAGCCGGGTGTCGCTGTTCATCGAGCCTGACGAGGTGCAGCTGGCTGCGGCAGGTTCGATGCGCGCGGATATCTGCGAGTTTCATACCGGCCGGTTCGTGGAGCTGATGCTGGCCGGCGACCTTGAGCTTGCAGAGATCGAGCGCCAGCGCATTGCAGACTGTGCGCGCCGGGCGGTAGAGATGGGTATCGAGCCACAGGCCGGCCACGGGCTGACGTATGACACGGTCACGCCGATTGCCGCGATAGCAGAGCTGACGGAGCTGAATATCGGCCATTTCCTGATCGGTGAGGCGATATTTGTCGGTCTTGAAGCGGCCATCGCCCACATGCGCGAGCTGATGGACGCGGCGCGCCAATGATCATCGGGCTGGGCCAGGACATGTGCAATATCGAGCGGATCGAGGCGACGCTGGCACGCTATGGCGAGCGGTTTACGGCCCGTGTCTTTACCGATCTGGAAATTGCCAAGGCGGAAAAGCGCCGCCGGCGGGCGGAGACCTTTGCAAAGCGGTTCGCGGCCAAGGAAGCCTGCGCCAAGGCGCTTGGCACCGGTGTGCCACGTCGCGGGGTGCACTGGAAACATATGGGCGTGGTCAACCTGCCATCAGGCGCACCGACAATGGCGCTGACCGGGGGGGCTCAGGCGCGGTTGCTGGAACTGCTCCCGGCCGGCCATGAAGCGGCAATCGCGCTCACGATCACCGATGATTATCCCTGGGCGCAGGCGCTGGTGATCATCGAGGCCCGGCCCGTCATGGCGCGGTCATGAAGCCGTCGCGACCCAAACGCACCCGGCTGCGCGCAAGTGCAAAATCGCAGGTGCACAGCCTGTCGCCTGAAGCCATCAGAGCCCTTGAAGAGCGCCTTGGCCACAGGTTTTCCGACACGTCCCTGCTGGTGCGCGCAATGACCCATCCCAGCGCCGTCAACGGGGAAAACAGCGGGCTCGGTTCCAATCAGCGGCTGGAATTTCTCGGCGATCGCGTGCTGGGGCTGGTGATTGCAGAGCGCCTGTTCGAGCGGCGGCGCAATGAGCGTGAAGGCGCGCTGGCACCGCGTCTCAACCGTCTGGTCAACAAGGGGGCCTGCGCAATGGCGGCGGCACATGTCGGGCTGAGCGACCATATCATCATGTCGGACTATGAGATTGCCAGTGGCGGGCGCGAACGCGAATCCACGCTCGGCGATGTCTGCGAGGCGGTGATTGCAGCGCTGTATCTCGATGGCGGGCTGAAACGCGCGCGCAACTTCATCGAGAAGGCATTTGCCCCGCAATTCGAGCAGCGCCATGAGCGGGTCAAGGATCCCAAGTCCCTGTTACAGGAATGGGCGCTCGGCCATGGGCATGACCTGCCCGATTATCGTATCGTCAACCGCTCCGGTCCCGATCATGACCCGCATTTCACGGTTGAGGTTCGGATCGGCAATGATCTGCGCGAGACCGGGACGGACGGCTCCAAACAGAACGCCGAACGCGCCGCAGCCTTCAAACTCCTGAGCCAGGTGGACCCGATTGATGACACCTGAAACCGAACAGATTTCGCATGCCGGTATTGCGGCGATCATCGGCGCACCGAATGCCGGCAAATCGACGCTGGTCAACCGGCTGGTCGGTGCGAAAGTGGCCATTGTCACGCACAAGGTGCAGACCACCCGCTTTCCTGTGCGCGGTGTGGCCCATCATGGCAACGTCCAGATCGTGCTGGTCGATACGCCGGGCATATTCGAGGCGCGCCGCCGGCTCGACCGGGCGATGGTGCGCGCGGCCCTGTCTGGCGCCGATGACGCCGATGCGCGCGTGCATCTTGTCGATGCGGACAGTCAGGTTGCGGTGCGCGCTGGCCTGGCCAGCCCGGCGCAGCAAAAGTCGGTAGAGGATGACCGGCGGGTGGTCGACTGGCTGCGCGCTTCGGGCCGCAAGGCCATTCTTGCGCTCAACAAGATCGACCTGTTTGCCCATGACCAGGTGCTGGCGACCATTGCCGAATTCGATGCTGAGGGCGTTTATGAGGAGGTGTTTCCGATCTCGGCGGAAAACGGCGACGGTGTCGAAGCGCTTATCGCCGCGCTCGCTGCAAGGATGCCGGAAGGACCGGCGCTGTATCCGCCCGAGCAGACCGCTGACCTGCCCCTGCGGGTCCTTGCAGCCGAATTGACGCGCGAGAAACTGATGCTGCGCCTGCATCAGGAATTGCCCTATCAGCTGACGGTGGAAACCGAGAACTGGGAAGAACGCAGGGATGGATCGGTCAGGGTCCAGCAGGTGGTGATTGTCGGACGTGACAGTCACAAGGCGATGGTGCTCGGCAAGGGCGGAAGTGTGATCCGCGAGGTCGGCCGGAAATCGCGCGAGGAACTGTCCCAGATGCTGGAGCGCACCGTGCATCTGTTCCTGTTCGTCAAGGTCGATGAGCGCTGGCAGGAAAAGCGTGAGCGTTATGAAGGGCTGGGGCTCAGTTTTGATGTCTAGACCCAATTCTCCAGATCCCAGCCCGCTGCCCGGTGCGCTTGCAGCCCGGTCGGAGCCATGTCCTTGCCGGGTCCGGAATGAACTGGAGCGATGAAGCGATTGTCCTGGGCGGGCGCCTTTTCGGGGAAGGCCACCTGATCCTTGATGTGCTGACGGCCAGCCAGGGCCGCCGCTCCGGTCTGGTCTATGGCGGGGCCTCACGCCGCCGGCGCGCGCAATATCAGCCGGGAAATTCGCTCAGCCTGTCCTGGGCCGGGCGGCTCGACACACAGCTTGGCCGGTTCGAAATGGCGGAAACCACGCGTGAGCGCTCCAGCCATCTGCTTGACCGCCCTCTGGCGCTGTCAGCGCTGGCCAGTCTGGCAGCCCTGTTGCGTGCGGCGCTTGATGAGGGCGATGCGGAGGGTTCGGCGATTTATCCCGCCAGCGTGATCGCGCTCGACGCTCTGCATGACGAGGATGTCTGGCCGGCGCTGTATGCGCGCTGGGAACTTGGGCTGCTGACAACGCTCGGCTTCGGGCTGGACCTTGAGCGTTGCGCCGTCAGCGGTGCCAATGACGGGCTGACCCATGTCTCACCGCGCACGGGCAAGGCGGTGCGTGGCTCGCAAGTGCCGGAATTTGTCGGCCGCTTGCTGCCGCTTCCGGCTTTTCTTACCGATCCGGCCGCGCCGGCACCGCCCGAAGAGATTCTCTGCGCGCTGGAACTGACCGGCCACTTTCTTGAAACACGCGTCTTTTTTGCGCTTAACAAGCCATTTCCAGAACCGCGCAGGCAACTCATCGCGCGTCTGCGTCGACAGGCCAGCACTGTCTGAAACCGGCAAGGCGCGGGAAATCCTCATCGGCGAGGAGCGACCGCATGATACGCTTTCTTTAGCCGGCGGTTTGTCCTTCCTTAACCGAAGCGCGTTTTATGTTAACCACACAGAAGGTGAGTCGCGGGCGATGGTCCCGGCACCCGGTGCCGACAGAAGGAGTTGCGTGAATGTCTGACGTGAAGGATGAAGAGCCCGACCGGATCATAAACGAGCCGCTGAGCGAGGCGCTTTCGAAGCGTTATCTGGCCTATGCGCTGTCGACGATCACCTCGCGCGCCCTGCCGGATGTTCGTGATGGCCTCAAACCCGTGCAGCGCCGCATTCTTTATGCAATGCGCGAGCTGAAGCTCAATCCGGAAGGGGCTTATCGCAAATGCGCGAAGATCGTCGGCGAGGTGATGGGCAATTACCATCCGCATGGCGACAGTGCGATTTATGACACGCTGGTGCGGCTCGCGCAGGATTTTTCGGTGCGCTATCCGCTGGTCGACGGTCAGGGCAATTTCGGCAATATCGACGGCGATAATGCCGCCGCCATGCGATACACGGAAAGCCGGATGACCGAAGCGGCGAAGCTGCTGCTGGAGGGGCTGGACGAGGATGCGGTTGATTTCCGCCCGACCTATGATGAGCTTGGCGAGGAGCCGGTGGTCCTGCCGGCAGGCTATCCCAACATGCTGGCCAATGGCGCATCGGGCATTGCGGTCGGCATGGCAACATCGATCCCGCCGCACAACGCCGCCGAGGTGATTGATGCCGCGCTGATCCTGATCGACAACAAGAACGCACCGCTGAGCGAGTTGCTGAACGTGATGCCCGGGCCGGACTTTCCAACCGGCGGGGTGATCGTGGAAAGCCGTTCCGCGATCCGCGAGGCGTACGAGACCGGGCGGGGCAGTTTCCGTATGCGCGCGCGCTGGCATGTCGAGGATCTCGGGCGGGGAACCTGGCAGATCATCGTCACGGAAATTCCCTATCAGGTGCAGAAAGGCCGGCTGATCGAGAAGCTGGCCGAACTGATCGAGCTTAAGAAGGTGCCGCTGCTGGACGATGTGCGCGATGAGAGCGCCGAGGATATTCGTCTCGTCCTGGAGCCGCGCGCCAAGACGGTCGATCCCGATGTGATGATGGAGAGCCTGTTCAAGCTCTGCGATCTGGAAACGCGCTTTTCGCTCAACATGAATGTGCTCAATGATGGCGTGCCGCAGGTAATGGGCCTGCGCGAGGTTCTGCGCGCCTATCTTGACCATCGCCGCGAGGTCGTGCAGCGCCGTGCCCGCCATCGCCTCGACAAGATCGAGAAGCGGCTGCACATCCTTGACGGCTATCTGGTCGCTTTCCTCAATATCGATGAGGTGATCCGGATCATCCGAGAGGACGACGAGCCGAAACAGGTGATGATGGGGCGGTTCGCCATCACCGATATTCAGGCCGAGGCGATCCTCAATCTGCGCTTGCGGGCCCTTCGCAAGCTGGAAGAGATGGAGCTTCGCCGCGAACACGAAAGCCTCAGCCAGGAGCGCGATGAGATTGTCGCGCTGCTCGCATCCGAACCGATGCAATGGAGCAAGGTCAGCGAACAGCTGCGCGCCGCACGCGATGTGTTCGACCCGTCAACCGAACTCGGCCGGCGCCGCGCCGGTTTTGGCGATGCACCCGACATTGATCTCGACGCGGCGCTGGAAGCCTCCACACCAAAGGAGCCGCTGACCGCACTGTTGTCTGAAAAGGGCTGGATCCGCGCGCTGAAAGGGCAGGGGCTCGATCTCGACGCGGCGAAATTCAAGGAGGGTGACAGTCTCTACCACGCGGTCGAATTGTCGAGCACGGACAAGCTGATCCTGATGGCCTCGGACGGGCGGGCTTTCACGCTCGCGGCTGACAAGCTGCCCGGTGGACGTGGACATGGTGAACCGATCCGGCTGTCAATCGAGCTGGAGGACAGTGTCGATATCATCGCCATGTTCCGGCTGGAGGAGGGAAAGAAGCGGATTGTCGCGTCGGATGCCGGTTATGGTTTTGTGGTCGATGAGAGCGAGCTGGTCTCGACCCGCAAGGCTGGCAAGTCGGTCGTGACGGTTCCAGATGGCGCGAAGCTTCTGGTCTGCGAACCCGCGCTTGGCGACCGGGTCGCCGTGGTCGGCACAAACCGCAAGTTGCTGGTGTTCGAGCGCGAGGAACTGCCGGAAATGGCGCGCGGAAAGGGCGTGAAGCTGCAAACCTATCGTGGCACCGACAAGCTTTGCGATGCGATGATCTTCGACAGCGAAGACGGACTGATGGTGCGTGAGCCCAGCGGGCGGATGCGCGGTTTCCCGGACTGGGAAGACTGGAGTGGCAAGCGTACGCAGGCCGGAAAACCGGTGCCGAAAGGCTTTCCCCGTTCCGGGCGACTGAACGGATAAGCTTGGCAAGCGACGCGCATGCCGGTAGGAAAAATCAACGATTGGTCGAAAGGGGAAAGACCCGATGGAAGGTCTCTTGGTCATACTCGGCATTGCTGCCGTTCTCGTGATCGGTGTGATTGCGATCTATAATGGTCTGGTCAGCAGGCGTCAGCGCTGCAACCAGGCTTTTGCCGATATCGATGTGCAGCTCAAACAGCGCCAGAACCTGATCCCGAACCTCGTGGAGACGGTGAAAGGCTATGCCAGCCATGAGCAGGAAACCTTTCAGCAGGTGATTGCCGCGCGCAATGCAGCGCAGGCGGCCAATGATCCGGAAAGCATGCAGGAGGCCGAGAGCGTCCTTTCAGGCGCCCTTGGCAAGCTGTTCGCGCTGGCCGAGGCCTATCCCGACCTGAAGGCCAATCAGAACTTCCAGCAATTGCAGCAGGAATTGTCGCTGATCGAGGACAAGCTCGCGGCAGCGCGCCGGTTCTTCAATTCCGCAGTGCAGGACTACAACACCGCGCGCGAACAGTTTCCCGGCTCGATCATCGCCGGCATGTTCAACTTTGAGCCGCGCAGTTTCTTCGATGTCGGCATCGAGTCTCGCGAGGCATTGTCAACGGTGCCGAAGGTCGAATTCTGATCACCGATCGGCGAACCACGCGCGCAGCCGCTCCAGAGCGGCTTCGACGGTTGAAGTTTCGACAGCAAAGCTGAAGCGGACATATTTGTGGCCGTTCACGGGATCGAAATCACGACCCGGTGCGATCACCACGCCGGTGTCATTCAGGACCTGCTTGCAGAGATCGAAACTGTCCGGTGTGAAGCGCTCGACATTCGCGTAGATATAGAAGGCACCGTCGGGTGGAGCGATCTCGCCAAGGCCGAGCCGGGGCAGGGCATCGAGCAGGATTTCGCGATTGCGCGCATAGGTGTCGATATGCCGGTCCAACGCGCTGCGGGCCTCCATCGCGGCAAGCGCGGCGGTCTGGCTGAGGCTTGGCGAGGTCAGGAAGAAATTACCGATGCGGGCGCTGACATCGGCCGCCATGTCCTGCGGGGC
The DNA here is from genome assembly GCA_964442925.1 of uncultured Hyphomonadaceae bacterium. Taxonomy (GTDB): domain Bacteria; phylum Pseudomonadota; class Alphaproteobacteria; order Caulobacterales; family Hyphomonadaceae; genus UBA5336. The sequence continues at coordinate 7,701 of CAYUEM010000008.1, read as the reverse complement.
AACCAGCCATCCGATCCGCCAACCGGGCATGCAGTAATATTTCGAAAAGCTGCTGATGACGAATGCGTCATGCTTGAATGCCAGCGCGCTGCAGGTCGCCATTGTATAGGTCAGGCCGTGATAAATCTCGTCAGAGATGATGCGGATCGCGCGCTCGGCACAGATCGCGCAGATGCGAGCCAGCTCTTCGGGCGCGATGATTGTCCCGGTCGGGTTTGACGGACTGGCAATGATCAGCCCATCGGGTGCGGGATCGAGCGCGCCGATCATGTCGGCAGTGATCTGGAAACGGGTGTCAGCGCCGCAGGCGAGTTCTTCAGGGCAGATGTGCAGACCTTTCAGCGTGTTGCGGTAGGCAACATAGCCCGGTCGCGCAAGGGCAACGCGCTCACCGGGGCTGAAAGCGGTGACAAGGGCAAGCACCAGTGCCGGCGAGGCTCCGCAGGTCAGGAAGATGCGATCCGGCGAGACCTCTGCGCCATAGTGTTCGCGATAATGGCGCGACAGTCTGTGTTTCAGAGCCGGGCTCTGCCAGTAGCCGGGGACCGGTTTGTCCAGGCCGGCGCGCACGGCATCGAGTGCAGCTTGCGGCGCGCCCGCCTGTGGCTGGCCAAATTCGAGATGGATGATATCGCGGCCCTGCTCGGTGAGCCTTGCGGCCATCTGCGAAATCTCGATCGTGTAGAAAGGATCAATCGTGACGGGCATTACATTCCACTCGCCACCTTTGCCGGCAACCAGGTCGCGAGCGCGGGCAGCGTCGCGACCAGTGCGATCATCGCCAGTTGCAGGCCGATAAACGGCAGCGCGCCGCGCCAGATGTCCAACGTGGTCACTTCGTCAGGTGCGGCTCCGCGCAGATAGAACAGCGCAAAGCCGAAGGGCGGCGTCAGGAAACTGGTCTGCAGGTTGAGCGCCATCAGGATCGCCAGCCAGACCGGATCGAAGCCGAAAACAATCAGCGGCGGGGCCACCAAGGGGACAACCACGAACACGATCTCGATAAAGTCGAGAAAGAAGCCGAGCACGAACATTACCAGCATCGTCATGGCCAGCGCGCCCCATTTGCCGCCCCAGACCGAGGACAGCAGGCTTGCAACCATGTCATCACCGCCAAACCCGCGAAACACCAGGCTGAACAGGCTCGCACCAATCAGGATCAGGAACACCATGCTGGTGACATGAACGGCGCTCTTCAGCGAGGCGACCAGCTCACCGGCGCGTCGCAGAACGAGCAGGCCGCCCGCCAGACTGGCCGCGAAAACAAGGCTCAGCAGCACCGCGACGACAAGCCCCGGCAGGCTCGAATCCGCGCTCGCCCAGCGCAGGTCGAGACTGTTGCGCACAACCAGCAGGCCGACCAGTGCCACCAGTCCGGCAAGGATCAGCGGCGCAAGCCGGCTTTCCGCCTGCCGCGACAGTCGCAGACCGGCCAGAAGGATCGCTCCGCCGGCACCGATCGCAGCAGCCTCCGTCGGCGGCGCAATGCCTGTGAGAATGGCACCCAGAACAGCGATGATCAGCAGCAATGGCGCGCCCAGCCCAAAGGCAACCTCTTCGGTCCTGAGCGGGAATTCGGCCGCCACTGAAGGGTCGGGACGCGGGCAACTGGCCGGTCGCAAAAACGCCTGTGCGGCGATCCACAGGAGATAGAGCCCGACCAGCAACAGGCCGGGGATCAGCGCGCCGGCAAACAGGTCGCCGACCGACACCACAGCCGAGCCCCCGCCAATGCGCAGGCTGGCCTGGCTGGCGGCATTGGAAATCGCATCGGCGAGCAGGATCAGGACGATGGATGGCGGAATGATCTGGCCCAGGGTTCCCGAGGCGGCGATGGTCCCGGTCGCCAGTCGCGGGTCGTAGCCCTGGCGCAGCATGGTTGGCAGCGCGATCAGCGTCATCGTGACAACCGTTGCCCCGACAATCCCGGTCGAGGCCGCCAGCAGCGCGCCGACAATCACCACGGCGTAGCCGAGCCCGCCGCGCAGCCGCGACAGCAGCCGGCTGGCAATGCGCAACAGGTCTTCGGCGACGCGCGAACGCTCCAGAATGACGCCCATCAGGATGAACAGCGGCACCGCCACCAGAGTCTGGTTCTGCATGATTGATGCGCCCTGAACGCGACTCGGCAGTGAGCGCAGCAGGGTCTCGGGATAGACATCGAGCGCAATCCCGATCAGCGCGAACAGCAAGGCCACACCGCCCAGCGTCAGCGCAACCGGATAGCCCGCGAGCAGGGCGGCGATCGCGGTCAGGACCATTGCGATGGCGAGAACGACTTCAAGCTCCATGACCGTCCCCGCTGCCCTTTAGATAGGGCGGGTTGTCGATCTGGCCGGTCAGGCGCAGGGCCGCCTTCAGGGCTTCTGACAGGCCCTGCGTCATCATCAGCACGGCAAAGGCCGGAACCAGTGTCTTGAACAGGAACATCGCAGGCAGGCCGTCGGTCTCGCGCGAGCCCTCCAGCAGCGACCAGCTGCGGGCCAGTCCCTGCTCTCCGGTCGTCAGAATGCGCACACATATCGGAAACAGGAACAGGTAAATCCCGACCAGTTCGATCCAGTTGCGTCCCGTATCGCCAAAGCGCGGTCGCAGGATATCGACCCGCACATGCGCATCATCACGCAGGGCAGCGGCACTGCCGAGCATGAACATTGCCGCGAAAGCATAAAGCACAATCTCGTTCAGCCACGTAAACGACAGTGCAAACACATACCGCATTACCACCACTGCGAGCTGGGCAAAGACCAGAACCATCGCCGCGAAAATGGCCGCGCCGAGCGCGCCGCTGGTGACCGGGTCAATCCACCGGCTCAACATCTTTCCGCTTCGGGCCAGCGGTTTCGGGATGACAAGAACCAACAATGGCAGAGCAAAAGCGGGCAGGGCGGCAAGACCGGCCCATTTCAGCCAGCCGCCGAAAACGAGGAACAGCGAAGCGTCCATTTCGCTTCAGCCTCCGGCCGAGCCAAGGGCCCGCGCGGTATAATAGGGTCCGTCAGAAACCGCCGCCCATTTGCGCATCCTTGTCAGCGAAGCCTCGAAGCTTTCATGGATCTTCTTCTCGATACCATCGCGCCCGGAACTGGCGCGCACATCGCTTGCCGCCTGAGACATCGCGACAACGACATCATCGGGAAACGCGCGCATCTGCACGCCATGATCGCGTTGCAGCAATTCCAGGTGCACCGCGTTCTGATAGGTGAACTCACCGAGCGACAGGTGGTTCACGCTCTGGCAGGCATCGGTGAGGATTGCCTGCTCGCCGGGGTTGAGGCTGTCCCAGACGCGCCGGTTGATGCCCAGCGCCAGGCTGGCGCCTGGTTCATGAAAGCCCGGCCCGTAATAGAACGGTGCCTCGCGGTGGAAGCCAAGCGAATAGTCATTCCACGGACCGACCCATTCGGTGGCATCGATCGCGCCGATCTGCAGCGCCTGATAGATCTCCCCGCCCGACAGCGCGATGGCACTGCCGCCAAGCGCGCGCAGGACATCGCCGCCCTGACCGGGAATGCGCATCTTCAGCCCGACCAGATCATCGAGGCCATTGATCTCCTTCTTGAACCAGCCGCCCATCTGGTGGCCGGTATTGGCCGCCTGAATGGATTTGATCCCGAACTGGCCCGACAGATCATCCCATAGCGCCTGACCGCCGCCAAAGTCGATCCAGCCCATGATTTCCTGTGCGGTCATGCCGAACGGCACCGCTGTGAAGAACGGATAGGCGCTGGATTTGGCGGTCCAGTAATATTCCGCGCCGTGATACATGTCGGCTTCGCCATTGGCGACGGCATCAAAACTCTCAAAGGCGGGGACGATTTCGCCGGCGGCATAAACGCGGATTTCCATCAGGCCCTCGCTCATCGCATGGACATGGTGCGCGACACGCTCGGCAGCCTCGCCAAGACCGGGCAGGCCCTTCGGCCAGGTTGTCACCATGTTGAAACGCCGGCGGTTGCGGGCGATTGCCGGGGCACCCAGCTGCTGCGTGGCGGTCGGATTGGCAAAGGATGCCGCAGCGCCGGCCAGGCCCAGCGCGCTCGCCCCGATCAGGTTGCGCCTGTCGATCATGTCCGCCCTCCCTGTTCGACCCTCCGGTCGTTATCATTCATGATCCGACAGCGCCCGCCAGTGCTCGCCGTCCAGCACCTCAAGCGGCGCATATTCACGCTTGTAGTCCATTTTCTGTGATCCCTTGATCCAGTAACCGAGATAGACATGCGGCAGGCCAAGCTTCTGCACGCTGCGGATCTGGTCGAGGATCATGAACCGCCCAAGGCTGCGATGGGCGAGTTCAGGGTCGAAGAATGTGTAGACCATGGAAAGGCCATCGCGCAGCACATCGGTAATCGCCGCCCCGACCAGCGGAGCATCAGGCGTGCGCCCGTCGCGATACTCAAAGATCAGGCTCTGGATCGGGCTATCGGCAACCATGTTGACATAATCGCGATATGACATCTCCGACATGCCACCGCCGTCATGGCGCGACTGAAGATAGGCCCGCATCAGCCGATATTGCTGGCGGGTTGGCGTGGCTGGCACTGGCGTGCGAACAAGATCGGCATTTTTCTTCAACACGCGGCGCTGGCTGCGACTGGGAAGGAAGGACTGGGCATCGACACGAACAGAACGGCAGGCATTGCAGGACGGACAGGCCGGGCGGTAGGCAATGCCCTGGCTGCGCCGGAAGCCCGACTTCGACAACTGGTCGTGCAGCGCTTCCGCATCCGGGACCGTCAGGCTGGTGAACGCCTTGCGTTCCCGCTTGCCCGGCAGATACGGGCAAGGCGACGGATTGGTGACATAGAAACGCAGGTTGCGCTTCAGCCCCAAAGGGAAATTATGCGAGTCGTTCAGCTTCATCAGATGCGATTAAGACACTCCGAGATCAAACAGCCAAGGGGCAGTTGCCGTAAAAACGATCCATAGCAGGATCACGAGCGGTCCGCCAAATTTCATGAAATCGGAAAATCGATAGTGCCCCGGGCCCATCACCAGCAGGTTCGTCTGATAGGCGATCGGGGTGGCGAAGCTGCAATTGGCACCATAGATCACTGCAAGAATGAACGGTGTGGGGTCGGCGACGCCGGCCTGTTGGGCTGCGGCAAGCGCAATCGGTGAGAACAGGACCGCCGTGGCCGCATTGCTGAGCAGGCTGGTCAGCACCGCGACACTGAGGAAAATCGCCGACAGGACGGCCAACGTTCCGTAGGGTTGCACAGTGCTGACCACGCCATCCGCGATCAATGCCGCTGCGCCGGTCTGCTCCAACGCCACGCCCATCGCCAGTGCCGCGGCAATCACCAGAAAAATCCTCAGGTCGAGCGCCCGGCCGGCCTGTCGGGTGTTCAGGCATCCGGCTGCTATCATGGCAACAGCCGCTAGCACCGAAGCGTGCAGGATGCTGAGCAGGCCGGTTGCGGCGACTACCACCATGACGGCGGCTATGATGCGTGCGCTCAGCGCATTTGCGGTCAAAGTGATTTCCGTCTGCGACCATTCCAGAATGATCAGGTCTCGGCTGGCGCGCAATTCACGCAGCGCATTGGGTGGCCCGCAGAGCAACAAAGTGTCGCCGGCTTCAAGGCGGATCTCGCCAAGCTTGGCGCGGATCATGTGCGAGCGGCGCTGAATTCCCATCACCACTGCATGGGTCAGGCGGCGAAAGCCCAGCATCTCCACGGTGCGTCCGACCATTCGCGAGCCCGGTGCCACGACCGCTTCGGTCAGCACCAGCGAGCGCGGCGCATCCTCGGTCACACCGGTTCCCGAACGCCAGATCTGTTCGAGCATTTCCGGCTGTGAGGCGATCACTTCCATCAGGGCGGCGCGTGTTGCCGCGACAATCACGAGGTCGCCCTGTTCCAGAACGGCGTTTTCGAAAGGCGGCAGGATCGCCCGCTCGCCGCGCTGGATCAGGCGGACAGTGAAGTTCGGCAGGTCGCGGAACATGCCGGCCACAGGCTTCTTGCCGATCAGGAAATGGCCCTTGCCGACTTCGATCTGCGCGACGAACTGCTTGCCGGACGATGTGAGGATATCGTCATCCATGCCGGAGCGGCTGGGCAGCAGGAATTTCGAGAATATGGCGAGATAGGCAAATCCTGCGCCGGCCAGGATCAGCCCCATCGGCGACTGAGTGAAAAAGCCCAGAGCATTGCCTTCGATGCGCAGGAAGGCTTCAGCAGCCAGCAGGTTGGTCGAGGTGCCGATCAGCGTTGTCATCCCGGCAAAGATGCTGGCGAAACTCAGCGGCATCATCAGTTTCGACGGCGAGGCCTTCATCCGCTGCGCGATCGCGCTGATCACCGGCAGGAACATTATCACAACAGGCGTGTTGTTGATGAATGCCGAAATCACGAAAACGACCAAAAAGGTTGAACCGAGCGTTGATATCGGCCGGCGTTCATAGGAACTGAGCAGCGTGCGTGTCGGCCCTTCCAGCGCACCGGTCTGGAAAAGTCCCTGTCCGACAACCAGAAGCGCCATGATGGTGATCAGCGCCGGATTGCTGAAGCCTGAAAGCAGCATGGCGGCGCTGATCGGATCGCCATCCGGGGCGACGGCACCGGGCAAGCTGAAAATCAGCAGCAGGCCAGCAATCACCAGAATGGAGACAAACTCCATCGTCCAGCGATCGATCATGTAGAATACGATCGCCGCCATGACGACGGTCAGGCTTGCCAGCATCGGCCAGTTCGCGGTGATGTCAGCGAGCAAATCAGTCTCCGGTCACAAGGATGTGGGGCGGGCAGGAGACTGTTTCTGCGCAACTATTCCCGCACTTGCAAGACGAAGCTGACGCGGCGGTTGGAGGGATGGTGTGGCTGGTGCGGGTCGAGCGGGCGCGTATCGGCAAAGCCGGCGACCGACAGGATCTGTTCTCCCGCCAGCCCCTGCTGAACGGCGTGCAACCGTGCGCTCTGGGCGCGGGCGGTTGACAGGTGCCAGTTGTCGGCTCGCGCCTCGGCCAGATACGGGAACGCATCGGTATGGCCCTCGACCATCACTGGCCATTGTGACAGCGACAGTGCCGGCACGATCCGTGCGATCAGGGCCTGGCCGCGTTCGGTCAGCTTGCTCGCACCGCTCTCGAACAGCGGGGCTCGGGCCGAGTCCATCATTTCAATGCGCACGCTTGCCCCGTCAGCAATCACGCTGAGCTGGCCTGCATGATCGCGGAATGCCGGCTGGTCGGCGAGCTGGCGGGCAAAGTCGCTGGCCGTCACGCGGCTTGGCGATTGCATGATTTGCACGGCAGCCGGCATCGCATCGCCGGAGCGGAAATAATCAGCAAGCTCGGAGCGGCCCTGATCCGGCACGCCCTTGACCAGCCAGAGGACGATGAAAAGGGCAACAAGAGCGGTCAGGAAGTCCGCATAGGCGATCTTCCAGTTGCCTGTCTGACGGGCGGGCGCCCGGGGCATTCTGCCCCTTTCGCGCCGGTAGGCTTGAGCTATGGCCATCGGTAAACCGTGATCTTTCTGATCGGGTGGATGATACATAGCAGGCTAGGGTTGAGATGGTTTCACGCTTGGGACGGTGATTTCCAGAAAATTTACGTTAAGTTTGCGCACAGCACAGCAATGGGGTGAATGGAGGTCGTGATGGCACGTTTGGCATTTCTCGGACTGGGTGTGATGGGTGCGCCAATGGCCGGACACCTGGCAAAGGCCGGCCATCGCGTGACGGTCTGGAACC
>CAYUEM010000007.1:0-32499 GCA_964442925.1 uncultured Hyphomonadaceae bacterium | reverse complement strand
CCGCTGACCGGGTGGACAAAACCGAGCCGCGCAGCATGCAGGGCCTGACGCGGGAAGCTGCGGGCGGCAAGGGTGGCAGCCTCGAAGACCTCGCCGGAACCGTGCGCCTTGATGCCCTTGTGACGCGCATAGACAGGGTCGCCGATCAGCGGCGCGCCGATATGCGCCATGTGCACGCGGATCTGATGCGTGCGCCCGGTTTCCAGCCGGCATTCGATCAGTGCGGCGGCAGGCAGGCCGGACGCCTTGTCGAGGCTGCCATATTGCGCCCGCGTGCGATAATGCGTCACCGCCGAGCGACCCTCGCGGCCCTCAGCCTCTCGCACCACCGCCATTTTCTTGCGATCGCCCAGCGCTCTTGCGATCGGTGCATCCACCGTGCCGGAAAGCGGACGCGGTGCGCCGCGTGTCAAGGCGAGATAGGCGCGGTCTATGTCATGGCTGGCGAACAGGGCTGACAGCGCGATATGCGCTGCCTCGCTTTTGGCGACGACCATGACCCCGGTCGTGTCCTTGTCGATGCGGTGGACAATGCCGGGCCGCTCAACCCCGCCAATACCCGGCAGGCGGCCCTCGCAATGGTGCAGCAGGGCATTGACCAGAGTGCCCGACCAGCTGCCCGGCGCAGGGTGCACGGCCATGCCGGCCGGCTTGTTGATCACGATCAGGTCATCGTCTTCATGCAGGATGTCGAGCGCGATGGCCTCGGCCTGCGGGGTGGCGGGCACCGGCTCGGGCAGGGTGAGGACATATTCCGCCCCGGCTTTTGCCGCTGCGCGCGGATGGGTTTCCACTTCGCCATTGCAGCGCAATGCGCCGTCAAGGATCAGTGCCTTGGCGCGCGAGCGTGACAAGGTCTCGAAGGCGTCGCTGAGCAACCGGTCGAGCCGGGTGCCGGCATCGGCGGCAGAGGCGGTGAGGGTGAGATGTTTCATGCCGCTTTGCTATAGACGCAGAGTGAACGGCGCGTCATCTTCTGGTCACATCATTCTGGCACCAGAGCCGGAACTGGAAAACGGGCGGAGGATCGGGCAGATGAGCAGGCTGACACGGCGCGGAGCGCTTGGACTGGCGGGCGGGCTGGCAGGGCTGGCGGCCTGCGGGCCGGGGCAGGTTGCGAGCGACACGCTTTCGGGCGATCGGGTCAATCTCGATGCCGATACCCGCGCGCCTTATGATGGCGAAGTGGCCTTCGAACATGGCGTGGCCTCCGGTGATCCGATGAGCGACCGCGTGGTCGTGTGGACCCGCGTCACGCCAAAGGGACCGCAGAACCAGTCAATCCCGGTTGCGGTTGGTGTTTTTTCAGACCGCGAAAAGACCCGACCGGTCGCTTTCCAGCTGACCAGCGCGGACCCCTCGCGCGATTTCTGCGTCAAGGTCGACATATCAGGGCTGAAGCCGGCCACCGAATATTTCTTCCATTTCATTGCCCGCGCATCGGGCGGTCAGCTGACATCAGCTCCGGGGCGCACGCGCACGCTGGATGCGGTTGGGACAAGCCCGACGCTGCGTCTGGCGGTCGTGTCATGCTCGAATTATCCGTTCGGGCGGTTTCATGTCTATCGTGAACTGGGCCAGCGCAGCGATCTCGATGCGATCATCCATCTTGGTGATTACATCTATGAATACGGGGTCGATGGCTATGGCGGCGAGACCGGCCAGCAAATCGGTCGCAATCATGCGCCGCCGCTGGAGACGGTCAGCCTTGGCGACTATCGCAGGCGTCACGCGCAATACAAATCCGACACCGACCTGCAGGCCGCCCATGCTGCCGCGCCCTGGCTGTGCACCTGGGATGATCATGAGAGCGCCAATGATTCCTATCGCACCGGCGCAGAAAACCACAATCCTGAGGAAAATGAAGGCGACTGGTCGGACCGCAAGATGGCGGCTGTGCAGGCCTATCTGGAATGGATGCCGGTGCGCGATCCTGCGCCTGGGCGCGCGCGCGATGCCATCTACCGCCGGTTTGATTTCGGTGACACCGCCACGGTGTTCTGCCTGGAATCGCGCCTGATCGGGCGTTCGGAAGAAATCAGCTGGGTTAATGAGATCGGCGGATTGCCAGCCGAGAAAGTGCCGATGGCAGCCGCGCGGACAATTGCAAGGGTCGGCGTGGCAGAGCGCACCATGCTCGGGCCGGAACAGGAAGCCTGGCTGGCTGAAGGTCTGGCCGGATCGGTGTCATCGGGCAAGGCCTGGCAGGTGCTCGCCAATCAGGTGCTCATGGCGCAGGTTCGTCCGCCAAACTTCACTCAGACACTGAGCCCGGAGCAGATCGCTGCGGTCGAAAACGAACTGATCCAGCAACTGATCCCGTTCTCGCAACTCGGCCTGCCGTGGAATCTCGATGCCTGGGACGGCTTCCCCGCCGCGCGTGACCGGCTTTACGCCGATGCCGCAAAAGCAGGTGCGCGGCTGGTGACACTGGCCGGCGATACACATACCGAATGGGCGAACGACCTGCATGATGCGAGTGGCGCGCTGCGTGGGGTCGAATTTGGCTGCACCTCGGTCACGTCGCCGGGCTTCGGGACATATATGCCAGGCGTTGAGGGACTGGGCGACATGTTCGAGGCTGCCAATCGCGATGTTGTCCATCACGACCCGCACGGTCATGGCTATGTGCTGCTGACACTCAGCCCGCAGCAGGCGCGCGGCGACTTCATCAGGGTTTCGACCATTATCGAGCCGGAATACGAAACCGAATTGGCGGTCAGCTTTGCGACCGAGCGCACGCCGGACGGGCTGACGGGCCTTCAGCCGGCCTGACAGGCAGGTCAGCGCACCTCGAACATCGTGATCAGCCGGTCAGCCTGATCGCGGGTATGACCGTCGCGGATGGGTGCGCGCATGATGACGAGCCGGTGCCAGAGCGGCCCGAGCATGATTTCCATCGCTTCATCAAGTTCGCAATCGCGCCGCAGCACCTTCTTCGCGGTCAATTCCGCCAGCAACAGTCGCAAGGGTGCGCGCATGTGCGCCTGCAGCCAGTTGCGCCAGGCTTCGCCGGCCTCGGCATCATCGGCAGCCGCAATCAGTCCGCTGCGCAGCACGGCATGGCCAACACCGCTGCGCGCCGCGATCTCCAGCGGCAGAAAAATTGCCGTCAGTCGCTCGGCCGGGTCGCGTCCGGCGTCTCTCGGTGCCTGCAGCAATTCGCTCGCAGCCTCCACGCACATCGTGCCGATTGACGGCCACCAGCGATAGATAGTCTGCTTTGATGCTTTGGCGCGTTTGGCGACATTGTCGACGCTGAACTTGCGCCAGCCCTGTTCGGCCAGTTCGTCGCGCGTCGCTTCAAGGATCGCTGCGTGCGAGGTTTCGCTGCGTTTCGGCCCCTGCCGGCGTTCATCTGTCTCGGTCATGTCCCGTTTGCTCCTCAGCCGACCAGAAAGCCGCCCTCCCCCGCGAGCGGCATGATGGAACGATCCGTTTGTGTCGCCTTTCTTATTGCACTGCAAGAGTTGATTAAACATAAAGCGATCTGCCAATAGCCACAGGGAAGTGACATGCAAGATACCCATGAACTGCTTGCCGGCTATCGGCGGTTCCGCGCCGGTCGCTATCTCGAAGATGCCCGGCGCTACAGCGAGCTTGGCGAGGGCCAGGACCCCGACATAATGGTGATTGCCTGCTGTGACAGCCGCGCGGATCCGTCGGTGATCTTTGATGCTGCCCCCGGGGAGCTGTTCGTTGTGCGCAATGTCGCCAATCTGGTTCCGCCGCATGGGCCCGATGGTGGCCTGCACGGCGTCAGCGCTGCACTCGAATTTGCGGTGACGGCGCTGAAGGTTCGCCATATCGTGATCATGGGTCATGGCGGTTGTGGTGGGGTTGCGGCCAGCCTGTCAGCTGCGCAGCAGCGCCCTGTAGGTGAGTTCATCGCACCCTGGGTGGAGTTGCTCGACGGGCCGCGCAACAGGCTCTTCAGTGATGAGCCCGACTGCGAGGATTATCAGACTGCACTGGAACTTCGCGGCATCGGCCAGTCGATCGAGAACCTGAAGACATTCCCGTTCGTGCGCACGGCGATGGAGGCGGGCGCGCTGGAGCTGCATGGTGCCTGGTTTGCGATCGCCAGAGGTGAGTTGCACTGGCGCGTGCCGGGCACAGACCGGTTCGAGACCGTAAAGCCCTGATGCGGGTGCCGGCGATGGCGTCAGACAGCAGCGCTGGTGCTCTCGGCTGGTCGGCTCCACAGCGCGCGCAGTGCGCGGTCGCTCTGCGGGTCAAGCCCGGACCAGGCCAGCCGGTTTGCGCTGGCATCGACGAGGATCATCTCACCCCCGGCGAGCGGAGCAATCGCCGCGCGCATCTCTGAAATTGGCAGTCTGGCGCGGATCATGAAGACCCCCGCTGTCGCTTCAAGGCATGCCCCCAGTTCCGCAAGCCGCCCGAGCAGCGTGTCGCTGGCCCCCTGTGGCAGGACGAGCAGGAAATTGCGTGGCCCGTTCGGGCGCGTGTCATGACCGGCGAAAACTGTGTCAAACTCGACAGCCGGCCGGAAGGGCGCGCCATCGCCGCGAGCGAGGGGCGTGCCGGGCTGGACCCGGCCCTCTTCGAGATAGGCCTTGATCTGTCCGAGCGTGAACGGCCCGAACACATCACCTCCGGCCAGAACACGCCAGACCGGCGGATCGATTTTCGAAAGATCAAGCGTCTGCGAAGTGGCCATGACGCCGCGTCCCTCCTTGAGATTTGCTGCGCGAAGGATAACGCTGCTTGCCTTACCGAAAGACGAACGTCCCACAAGCCAGGGGACAAGGGAGAAACGCAATGAGTGGATATGAATTTGCCAATGTCAGCCGGGAAGGTCCGTTGCTGATTGTCGAGATGAACCGACCGGAAAAAATGAATGCGCTGCATCCGCCGGCAAATCGCGAGCTTGGCGAGATTTTCGACATGTTCGCTGGTGATGATGAACTCTGGGTCGCGATCATCACCGGTGCGGGCGAGAGAGCGTTTTCGGCCGGCAATGATCTTCGCTATCAGGCCGAAGGCGGCGAGATGTTCCGGGTTGAAAGCGGTTTTGGCGGGCTGACATCGCGTTATGATCTCGACAAGCCGGTCATTGCGGCCGTCAATGGCGTGGCGATGGGCGGCGGCTTCGAAATCGCGCTGGCCTGCGACATCATTCTGGCTGCCGATACGGCCCGGTTCGCGCTTCCCGAACCGAAGGTCGGGCTGGCTGCGCTGGCGGGCGGACTGCATCGCCTGCCGCGCCAGATCGGCCTCAAACGCGCGATGAGCATGATCCTCACCGGTCGGCATGTGCCCGCCGAGGAAGGTCAGGCGCTTGGTTTTGTTGCCGAAGTTGTCGCGCAGAGTGAGCTTATGGATGCAGCGCGCCGCTGGGCGGGGATGATCATGGAGTGCAGCCCGATGTCGATCCGCGCCTCGAAACAGGCGGTGATGCGCGGTCTCGACACCGCCGATTATCGTCAAGCCTTCGAGGCGAAATACCCGGCGATCATCGACATGCTGAAAAGCGAGGATTTCATCGAAGGTCCGCGCGCTTTTGCGCAAAAGCGCAAACCGGAATGGAAAGGCAAATAGGCAAGCTCGGTCCCGGCACCCCCATCCGTTGCGACGACGGCGGGCCGGGCGGTGAGCCCGCCCCGTCGGAGGCGCTGCGCGCCGTGAGACATAGCTTTTTACCGAACCTGAAGGGTTCGCAAGCGCAACGCGCGCCGGGCGGTCAGCCCGCCCCGTCGGAGGCGCTGCGCGCCGTGAGACATAAAATGGTGGAGCCAGGCGGAATCGAACCGCCGACCTCTTGAATGCCATTCTCCGGGTTGCTTGTTTCTTGTGGTTTCGTTTGGCTGCTTGGTGCTCATAAAAATCATTGTATTTCATGGCTAAAATATGTAGATAGCTTCTCTGTGGGTCGTTTGATTTCTTTCGGCCTGGTGGACAAGTGGTGGATGCAGGGGCTCTGTCCACCAGTTCAGGAGGAGTTGCGCCATGGGAAGCAGACGCGTGAAGCTGACAGAGCGGGTCGTTGATGGGGCTGTAGCGGAGCCAAAGCGCTATGCGCTCAGCGACACCGAGATCGCGGGCCTTGCGTTGCTGGTCTGGCCCTCCGGCAAGCGCGGGTTCTACTACCGCTATCGCCACAATGGCCGGCGCCGTGATGCCAAGCTGGGCTCGCCTCCTGCCATGAAGGTCGCCAAGGCTCGCAGTCTTGCTTCGGAGTGGGCGATGGCTGTGGCGCAGGGCCAGGACCCTCAAGCCGAACGTGTCAAAGCCCGCCATGCACCCAGCATGTCGGAGGTGTTTGAACGCTACATGCAGGAGCATGCGGCGGTCCGCAAGAAGCCCTGACCCGAACGGATGTGGCCAGTCTTCACTCGAAAATGCGGCAGACTCCCCATCGGGCCAACCGGGCACTGGCGCTCCTGTCCAAGGTGTTCAACCTGGCCGAGGTCTGGGGTTTGCGAGAGGACAACTCGAACCCGACGCGGCATGTGGCCAAGTTCAGGGAGTTGCCGCGCAAACGGTTTCTTTCGCGAGATGAGCTGGCAAGACTGGGCGCTGCGCTCAAGCGCGCGGATGCCGGCGAACTGGGTGCTATACTTCCCTCAGCGGTGGTCGCGATCAGACTGATTCTGTTGACCGGCGCGCGGCGCGGTGAGGTGCTCGGACTGAAATGGGATTGGATCGACTGGGAGCGGGGCGTGGCCCATCTCCCTGACAGCAAGACCGGTGAAAAACAGCTTGTTCTGTCCTCTCCAGCGCTCGATCTTCTGCGGGCCGTCGAACGGGTGGAGGGAAATCCTCATGTCATCATCGGGGGCAAACCCGGTGCGCAGCTGATCAACCTGAAGGATCCTTGGGCAAAAATCCGCAAGGCGGCCGGTCTGGACGATGTCCGCATACATGACCTGCGTCACTCCTTCGGCGCCGTCGGCGCCTCCGGAGGCGCCAGCCTGCACATTCTTGGCGGGATCATGGGGCATACCAATGCTTCAACCACGAAGCGGTATGCGCACCTCTCCGATGACCCGCTTCAGGCTGAAGCCGCAAAGATATCCGGCCAGATCAGCGAAGCCATGAATGCCTAGTCCTGAACGCGCTCTGCAATTCGGTTCGTGTTCGGCGATGCTGCCGACGGGCAGGCTCATCCCCGGTTTGATGATAGGCGCCAGCTTGGCTTCCCTTGCCTGGCGCTGCGGATGCTTGAAGAAATGGCGTGTCGCCTGCTCGCGCGCGTCGTGGTGCATGTCGCCGGGCAGCGATGGCGCCATGTCGAGCACTTCTGCTCTGGTCTCTTAGAGGATGCAGTCCAGACGACGCAGCACCCGAGTGGTTTGATATCGGTGCTCATGAACGCCAAGCCGCCGTGCCTCTCGTTATGTCAGTCTCTTTCCAACCGGCTCTGTGTTCAACCGCAGCCTGATTATAGTTGAGCCGCGTCTGCTTTGGCCGGCAATTCAGCGTTCACCCTAATGCCGGGCCAGGGCGCCGAAGCTCCGATCCTCGCCGCGTACGACGGTTTGGGCGCATTGGACAAACTGCGCCCGTGGCCAGCCGGTTTGTCCCCTGGGATTTGGGGCGACACCAAGAGCGAACCAGAATCAAACTATGTTTGGTTTCTCGTAATTAGCCATACTATCGTGGAGGCGACCATGGAACCTGGAAACGGAGGGACTGGAAGCAGCGTCCCGCTTAGACAGATAAAATTGCTTCTGGCGGAGGATCTTCCCAACCGGGATGCGGTCAGCCCTCAGGAAGCGCTCGCCTGGCGTGTGGGGCTACCGCACGATGCGTTTGTCGATTTTACAAGCCAGACAATCAACAAGCGCTGCAAAGCGCGAATTGGCCGGCGCTTCAAATCGGCCCATTTTTGGGCCGCGATTTTCAAGTGGCTGGCCGACGGCGACGACGGTGTTGCAAGAGACTGTCCCTGGTCCGAGCTTGCTCACATCACAGGTCGGCATCTCGCCTATAGCCGGCAGCGGCAAGTCGAGCTCGAAAGCAGTTTCAGGCGTGCTGCAACGACTTCTGCGCGCAAGGACGGACGCGATTTCCGGCAACTGGCCAAGGACTGGTTGGCGATACTCAAAGAAGAAAACGATCTGAACTGGTCGATTACGGTGGCTGCGCTGGAGATCTCGAAGAAACTGCCGAGCCTCGGTCTGGAAAAGCGCTACGGCAACCGTCTCGGAGGCCTTTTCAGCGATCAAGGGTGGGATCGGCGAGGTTACCGCTTGTCCTTTCGGGACGGGAGTTTGAGGCAGGCTGGCCGAGGTGAGAATCAGGGCATGGTCGAACACTTCAAGGCCCGAAACTCCGATGTCGAGGAGGTGCTGATCGAAAATCTGGAGTTGCCCCGCGATGCGCTTGTCCGGGAGTTTATAACCAAGCCTGATCAAGAGTGTGCGGACTGGCTGCAACAGATGGCCACACAGGATATGTGGACCCCGAACGAACTGGTCGGACTGATCTTCTTTGATTTCGACGTCGGGAAATTGTGGCGCCGGGAAGACCAGAGACGTGCATGCGGTGGCGAAAAGCTCGACCTGGGCGAGGACCCAGACATTTTCGGAAACAGTGGAGGCGTGTTCCATCACATTCTGGACGACTTGCTGCGTAAACTCCGCACAGGTGCGCTCCTGGCTTATTATCGGCCGACGCCCCAGGGGCTGTCCACCGAATTGCCCTCACGCGAATGGGCCGACCGTTTTCTCCACTTTCCTTATGAATTCAGGCTTTTCGCCCATGCAAAGCGGATCTTGCAAGACAACCGGACCGAACATATTCTGATGCGCGAAGGCATCGAAATTGTCGGTTTTGATCGCGCCAGGATCTTTACGGCCTTCCCCGAAATTCCGCAGGCGTTTTCTGACTTTGCGGCAGAGCTTGGTATTGCGCTTCATCCGCCCCTGGTCACGGGCGCAAATCCAAGCAACAATCGGGACGAATACCGAGCCCTCCAGGCCGCCAAGCTGTGGATCGGGGATCACGAACAGCCCTGGCAAATAGGTTTCAAGGGGATCTTTGAAGCCGTCAATCCTGATGGTCGGCTTGGCGCAAACGCCAGGTCGCGTATCCAGCATAAACTTGGTGAGACGTTTCCCGGACTGAAACGACTCGGAAAACGACCTGTCAATAAGCCTGCTGACTGGAAACCTCTCGATTCCCAGGACTGGCGAAATTAAAACCCCCCACGAATCTAATCGATCGGTCTATTAAAAGCGATTTCTTGTGCTTTCTTTGTGGCATCCGAAACCGACGGAGCCCTTGATGAGCCAGACACCTTTCAGCACCGACACGCGATCCAACCGGCTTCTGACCCGGTCGGAAATTGAAGCCGAATACGGATTAACGCGTCGGTATCTTGAACTCGCCGCATGGCGGGGGGATGGGCCGCCCTTCATTCGGATTTCGCGCCGGCAGGTGCGATACCGGGTCTCGGAACTTGAGGCCTGGCTGGCCGCCCGAACCGGAGGCGGGGAAGCCGCCTGATGCCAAAAAATCGGCCACGGACAGGAGCGCCAACTCCGATCCGCGGCCTTTCGCCAGAAAACCTCTCTAAAGGAAAACCAACGATGCCTAAGAACTTAACGCGTCGCCGCCGCGCACGCAATGATGCGCCCCTTCCGCTATTTGAATGGGCTGACAGCGTCCAACGCCGCGCTCTGCCCAGAGCCGCCGCTCATGTGCAGCGCCTCTGCAATGTGAGCCCGTCCGTGGCCCGGCTGTATGCCGAGTTGGCAGGCCTCAATTTGGAGGACCGGACATGATGAGCGCTACCCGCACCGTGCCGAAGTGTGTTGGCAATCTGTCAATTCCGGACGCGGCCGCCGAATGGTACAAGCATGGATGGATGCCGGTGCCCGTCGGCGCCGCCAACAAGATCCCTCTTGTCAGCTGGCGCAATCACCCTGCGGCCCTGCCGGATAACCCGGCCGAAGCCACGGCATTCTTCGAGCAGGAAATTGCTCGCCATGGGGGCGTCATGATCGCGGTTGCGCTTCCTCATAGCGTGGTCGTCCTCGACATCGATCATCGCCCCGGGAAGGGCTGGAACGCGTCCAGAATCCGCGATGAGTTGGCGCGTAGCTTCGACATCTGCGAAGCGACCCCGGAAGCCCAGACACCCAGCGGTGGCAGGCACTTATGGCTGGAGCTTCCTCCGGGCGCCGAGGCGCGCAACTGGACGTCGGCCCATAACCGGTTTCCCGTCGAGGGCATCGACATCCGGACCGATGGTGGTCTCATAGTCGTGCCGCCAAGCCAGCGCAGCGATGGGGGTTGCTATTCATGGCTTTTGCCTCCGGGCGGCGATGACAGGATATCATTGCCGTTGGCTTGCCCTGCGCTTGTCGCTGCTCTGAAGCCGCCTGTCGCCGATTTCAGCAAGGATGCCCCCAACACTGTTCCAGACGATGCCGAGCGGCTGATGGCATATGCCTTCGCTGCTTACAGGGACGAAATCGCCGCCGTCAGGCTTAGTCCCCAAGGCGGGCGGAATGCGCAGCTGTTCAAGTCGGCTGCCGCCCTTGGGTCGTTTGTCGCGATAGGCGTGCTGACCGAGGCACATGTCTCCCGGTCACTGGAAGAAGCAGCCAAAGCCTGCGGCCTTGTGGGCGATGATGGGCTCGCGGCAGCCCGCGCGACGATCACCAGCGGCCTCAGGGCTGGCAGGGGCAATCCCCGCACTTTTCAAGGAGGCCGGCCATGAGCGAGCATTATGGCGATAAAACGGGCTGGGCAGCGGGCGTCGAACCGGGAGCCAATGCAAATCACCGCAACGCCCAGGAGGCTATGATGGACCGGGCGGCAGCTGAGGGGATGGGCGAATGGCCTGAACCACCAGAACCAAGCCCTCTTGGGCCAGACCTTTTGCCTGTTCCGGCATTCGACCCGGAGCTGTTGCCGGACAATTGGCGGGCCTGGATGGTCGATATTGCAGACCGGATGCAGGCACCCCTTGATTTTCCCGCGGCATCGGCGGTCGTGGCCGCTGGTGGGCTGATCGGGCGGCGGATGGGGATCGCGCCGCAGGAACTGACCGACTGGGTTGAAGTGCCCAACCTCTGGGGAGGCATTGTCGGGCGCCCTTCCGTCATGAAATCGCCCACCATGGCGGCTGCCTTCACGCCTGTTCGCAAGCTGGAGGCTGATGCGTCCGATGCCTTCGCTGAGGCGCAGAAAAGCTATGCCAAGGCTGTGGAAATATACAAGCTGACCAAGAAGGCGACGATGGAAACTGCCAAGGCAGACATGAAAACCGCCCTAAAGGAGGGCAAGGACATGCCAGGCGCGCCGGAGCTCGATATTTCCGAACCGGAGATGCCTGTCTGCAAGCGCTATCTTCTTGAGGATGCGACTTATGAAAAAGCCGGGGTGATCATGGGCGAGAACCCCGACGGCATCATCGTGATGTGTGATGAGCTTGTCGGGTTCATGAAACCCCTGGGGCGGCAAGAATACGCCACGGCCCGGACTTTCTGGCTCAAATCATGGAATGGGAAAGACTGGCATCAGTTCGACCGCATCATTCGTGGATCGATCCGCGTGCGGTGTACGGCCTCGATCTTCGGAGGCATCCAGCCCGCCAAACTCGCAGCGTTCCTGAAGGAGGCCATCAATGGCGGCGATGGCGATGACGGGCTGATGCAGCGCTTCCAGGTGCTTGTTTATCCGGATGTGGATCCGGCATGGCAGGACGTGGACCGATGGCCGGACAGGCCCGCGAAGAATGCCTATTCCGAAACGCTCGAAAGGCTGGCGGTGCTTCAACCCTTATCGGTCGGCGCGCGTTCCGATGACTTCAATTCCATTCCTTACCTGCGGTTCTGCCCAGAGGCGCTTGGCCATTTCCGGGACTGGCGTGCGGAACTCGAAGGGAGCCTTCGCAGCGGAAATCAGCATCCGGCGCTGGAGAGCCATTTTGCAAAATATCGCAAGCTGGTCCCATGCCTTGCGCTGATCTTCCATCTTGTTGACTGCCCGGACGGTGGCCCGGTCTCGGCAGATGCCACCCTGAGGGCGCTGGCATGGTCTGAATACCTCGCAGCCCATGCCGAGCGCATTTATGGCTCGGTGACGCTGACCGAGCGGATCGGCGCCCGCCTGATCTGGAAGCGCCTTGCTGCCGGCAAGAACCTGCCCGATGTGTTTGCCGTGCGCGACATCCAGCAAAAGGGATGGGCGGGGCTGGGCAAGGCCGACGCCATCAGGGCAGCCCTTGAGGTGCTTCTCGATCATGGGCTCGTCCAGATGCGGGAATTGTCTTCCGCGATCACCGGCGGGCGTCCAGCAGAACAGTACCGCATGAACCCCAAAGCGGAGGGCCTTTCATGAGCAAGTGGCTGGCACGCCTCAAGGCGCGAAAAATTCATGCCTCTCCGGAGCGAGAGCCTACAGAACCTGCAAAAGGGGGTTCTGCAGGTTTTGTAGGCGCATTTTTGGGGGAAACTGAAAAAAATCATGCGCCCGGGATCAGCCCTCCGGGTGCCAGTGAAGCGCCAACTGCCTGCCTCGGTTGCGACAAGCCGGGCAGGCCTTGCGAGGAAATCGTCCCCTATGGCACCGGCCCGGCGAAGTGGTGGCTGCATCCGGCTTGTCACAGGGGGTGGTACAACGAGGCGGCCCAGTCTGGCGCAAAGGTTTGACGCCCGCCGTGCGGGCTGGCACGTTAAAGGCAGTGTTGTGGGAGGTTGGGCATGGGTGGTTTGAAATCTGGCGTTGTGGCGGCGGTCGCCCTGTGTTTATCGTCGGGCTCCGCGGGTCACGCTCAGGAGACGGGGTCGCCGGAATTCAACCTCCCTGATCTGATTGAGCGGGCCGAGCAGGGCAATGCCAACGCGCAATTCTTTCTTGGTACAATTTACGATTTCGGCTTGTATGGCGAACCGGAGAATGACGCCGAGGCGGTGCGCTGGTTCCATAAGGCAGCCGATCAGGGCCATGTCGGGGCGCAATTCCATCTCGGCCATGTGCACGACAATGGCGAAGGCGTTCCGGAGAATGACGCTGAGGCTGTGCGTTGGTATCGCCTGGCTGCCGAGCAGGGCGATGGTGTTGCGCAATTTAATCTCGGCGTAATGTATGCCAATGGTGAGGGCGTGCCGGAAAATGATGCGGAGGCAGCGCGCTGGTATCGCCTGGCCGCCGAGCAGGGCTATCCCAAGGCGCAATCAAATCTCGGTGATATGTACTTCTTTGGCTATGGCGTGCCGACGAATTGGGCCGAAGCCGTTCGCTGGTGGCGCAAGGCCGCCGAGCAGGGGCATGCCTCTGCGCAACACAATATCGGCGTGATGTACGAAAATGGCTGGGGCGTGCCAGAGAATGACGCAGAGGCCGTGCGCTGGTATCGCCTGGCCGCCGAGCAAGGCAATGCCTCTGCGCAAAACAATCTCGGCTTGATGTATGACAATGGTGAAGGCGTGCCGGAGAGTGATGCCGAGGCCGTGCGTTTGTATCGCCTGGCCGCCGAGCAGGGCTATGCTGACGCGCAACACAACCTTGGTTTGATGCATGGCAAAGGCGAGGGCGTGCCGGAGAGTTATATTGAGGCCTATTTTTGGTTCATCCTCGCTGCGGCGCAAGGTAATGACGAAGCCGCATCCGGTGCCGAGATTGTACGCGAGCAGCTAACCCGCGCCCAGATCGCCGAGGTCCAGGCGCGCGCGGCTGCATGGCAGCCCGAGAAGGACAGGTCTGCACCCGCGGCCGTGCCTGCACCCCCACGAGCGGCGACTCCGAGCCCGCAGCCACAAACCCCAGTTGCGAGCGACCTTGTCCTTGTCCTGCAGGAGGGCTTGTCCATACTGGGCTATTATGACGGCGCAATTGACGGGCTGGCCGGCCCGGCGACCCGTGCGGCGATCGAGGCGTTCCAGCGTGACAATGACCTTGCGGTGACTGGGCAGGTCTCTGCCGAGCTTGTCTATTTCGTGGCGGCTGCCAGTGGTGCAGTCCTGGCCAGTCAAGCCGACACCCAGGAGGAAAGCGCGCTTACGGGCGCGACCGGCTCGGGCTTTTTTATCTCTGCGCAAGGCCATGTCGTGACCAATGCGCATGTCGTGACCGGCTGCCGCGCAATCCGGTTTGGTGATGGGTCCGTGGCCCTGCTGAAGGCGTTCGAGCCGTCATCGGATCTTGCGCTGCTGCAGGCGGCGGGCGCGCGCGATGTCGCCCCGCTCAGCCTGCGCGCCGGGCGCGGGATACGGCTGGGCGATGACACGCTCGTGGCGGGATACCCGTTGAGCGACTTCCTGACATCGGCGCTGAATGTGACCACGGGGACGGTCTCGGCGCTTTCCGGGCCGGGCAGTGACCGGCGGCTGTTCCAGCTGACCGCGCCGGTGCAGGCAGGCAATAGCGGCGGGCCCGTGCTTGACAGTGCTGGTCATGTGGTCGGCGTTGTCGTGTCCAAGCTTGATGCAGTGGCGGTTTTCGGCTCGACCGGCGACCTGCCGCAGAATGTCAATTTCGCGATTTCGAAAGGCCTGTTGCAGTCATTCCTCGACAGCCATGCGGTCGATTACGCGACCGGTACCAGCACCGCGCAATTGGCCAATGCCGACATTGCCGAGCGCGCGCGGCAAGCCACGGTGCAGGTCATTTGCGAGGCGGAGTGATGGTAAAGGAGTTTGAGCGATGAACCCCACAATTTGTGGCGCGCAATCGACCATGGCGGTCAGCGTTTCAATCGGTTTTTCTCTGACAAGACCCGTGGTTCTGCTCGTCATAGGGATGCCACGCCAAGGCACAACATTCTGAACATTCCCCCGTAAGCTCATTGCACAACAAAGATGCACGCCCGTAATCCCATCAAAGTCAAACCACGTGCACGCTCTGCAGTTCAGCAAACGAAAATACAAACAAATCAACCGAGTTAAGCGATGCATCAACAAACTCAAGCAGTTTAGGCACATGGCAACCCGCTACGATCGACATGCTTCTGCTTTCCTCGCCATGGCAAAGCTCGCTGCCGTCCGGCTTTGGTTGCGCCATTCCGAGTCTGCAGCCAATTTCATTTGTGCCCAACTATTGGGTTGCAATTTTCTCTTTCTTCAATAGGGTTTTCAATATGGTGTTAGTTAGTCAGGGGGCTCATGGTGCGCTATCATAAAACAATTCTGTTCTCGCTTGCGGTGGCGCTTCCTTTAGGCGCAACGGCTCAAGATTTGGAATATTGTATGTACAACAATTACGGCACTAAGCAGCTTTGCTACATATCGGCGACAGCTTGCCAAAACGCACTATCCTACAGCCCCGGGGCTCAATGCTTCGCGGAGCGCAAATAGCTGTTGCACGCGAGATTGGTTATCCACGATCCGGCACTGAAGCGATGCATGTGGTTTGGAGAACGTTTCGCGATACTAGAATGCCGACGCGAGGAATAATAGCGAGCTTGGTTTGGTACGGAGGCGAAGAAACGTTGACATCGCCTAGTCCCGACACGCCTCCCACAATCGCTTGTCCCCCATCGTGAACATGCACATGCTCCGGGACCACCGTATGCTGTCCTTTGCGCCGGTGCTTGTCTAAAGCAGCTGACCTTCAAATGAATCCATACCCGGTGGCGTCGAGTAGTTGCCGCACGTTTCGGTTCCACGCTGCGCAGCTTTCAAGCCCGACCGCGTGGTGCCACCACCGCGAATTGCCAGTGTCGGGTCTTGTCGTACAATTCCACGTGAGTCAAAGCCTGCGCGGATTGGAATAAGTTTGTAACATGCAATTAGGCTTCGTGCCTTTCGCGGCTGTGCCATAGGCCGCGGATCAACAGACCAGCCGTCAAGGCGTCCGCAAGGATGATACCGATCAAGACGGATGCAGGTGCCATCAGCGGCCCCGAGAATTCGATGAATGTGCCGACGATCCCTCCGATCATGCAAACGAGTGTCACCCATGCGACCCAGGCCATGTCCCGCAAAAGGCCGATGGAAAGCAGGCTGTAGAGGCCTGCCGGGAAGAGGAGAAACAAACTCTCAGGCGCGAAACCCGCCAAGGTAAATCCCAGCACATGCAAAATGGCGCTTATGAGCAGTGGAATTGTTGCGTAGCGCATTTGGCAGCCCCCTTAATCTCGATCATTTGCCTTGGATGTTGAGCGACAACCACCCCGGAGCAATTGGACCTACTGAATGCCCTGAACCTGCCAAAACCCAACTGAAACCACCCGCGTAGTCACAAAATGGCGACCTCCGCCATAATGAAATCAATTGCTAAGCCGTTCTTCTGTCGAACTTCGGGGCGTAGGTGGCCCTATGGCAAGGCTTGGAATCCGTGCATCACGAAATGGAAAAGAGCGGCAACTGCTTCGATACCGCACCCAAGACTGACTTGACAGCGAAGTTCTGTTGACACTCGGCTTTGTGACCCGCTTCACTCCGCGTCATATGCAAAGCGGCACAAATGCATCGCGACGGGACAACGACTTATGAAACTGGCCATCGTGTTTTTCATACTTGCCGCACTTGCAGGTGCCGCCAGCCTGATGGCCGGAGGCCCCGTCTCCGGCGATGTGCCCATCACGCGTGCCCTGCAATCTCTTTTTGGGGACCGCTCCCGACTAGGCGAAATTTCTGACGCAAACAATTAAAGCAACATTGATCTGGGCATCCCGCGCTGCTTCAAGCGATCGCCGTGGCCTTTACGTTCGAGGCTTTTCACAGGTTATG
This sequence comes from uncultured Hyphomonadaceae bacterium, assembly GCA_964442925.1. Taxonomy (GTDB): domain Bacteria; phylum Pseudomonadota; class Alphaproteobacteria; order Caulobacterales; family Hyphomonadaceae; genus UBA5336. The sequence goes on along the minus strand of CAYUEM010000007.1, from coordinate 15,850 downwards.
ACCTCTGTATACTCACCAAGTATCCCAAGTCGCCTAATATTGAATCTGGATATCTCCACTTCGAATGGCACCCAATAAGCCAACATGTTGTGTATATCATACCCATAGTCGAAGGTCACAAGAGCGCCGTCGCCGCTTACGGGATTTCCATGGATTTCGACCGTGTCGAGATGCGTCAGCGAGCCGTCTGCCTCTTTACGCACGCGTGGCCGGTGGGACGTTACCTGATGTTTCCGAATTGGAAACGTGCAGAGGTAAAGCCCACGTGGCCTGAGCGTCCGATAGATTTCCTTGATCATCTTGCCCGGCTGGAAGACGTGTTCAAACACATCAAGGGTCACAACAAGGTCAAAGGACTCGTCAGCAAACGTCTGCTCATCGAGCGACTCATTTTGAAAGCCGTCGACCATCTGGCCAAAAGTCTTGTCGGGATAATAGTGCGATCCGGTATAGTTCCTGCACTGGTCGCTCATCTTTAAGGAGATGCCGCGGCTTGCTGGCGATGATTCATGGATGGCGAGATCACGCCAGTTCGGGCGCACACGATTGAGCACATGGGCCAAGGCCCGTTCGCGTGGAACCGACCCATTGGTGCACGAGCGGCAGGTCAACCCGCCGCGAAGCCAGCGGTCCTTCGAAACGAAAGTCGTTGGCGCTTCGCAGATCGGGCAATAACCTTCATAAGTCAGCAGATAATCATCGGCCAATTTAGTATCCTGTTCACCGTCAGAGTTGTTCAACAGCCTCACGGGATGCGTGTCGCAGTGCCCCCATTTCAGCAGAATCAAATGCCTCGTTCACAAGGCGCGCATAGTCCGCGTAACGCGCCGTAACCGTATCAACGGCGCCGTTGATAAGAGTTTTCTTCTCCTTGCCAAAGCTGGCGCTGCGTAAATGAAAAACGTACTCTTGTTTTGAGATCACGATGCGCTGTAGAGAGTCAATCACTTTGTCCGCTGCCGACAACCACGTTGGCCGGTTTTGAACTCGTAGTCCCATATGGCCGCCATGCTGCGCAAGGTCCTCGACCAGCACATGCAAAGCGACATCGACGCGCTCATGCCGTGGAACTTCGCAAAATAGTCAACCCACGTTCCGAAGGGTAATGGGGCGGCCGCTTAAAATTCAGTTTGTCATTCAGGCCCCAACTCGCCAGATCTAGCAGCTGCGGCCATGCCGGTGGCGAAGGTATCAAATTGATGCTAATTATTGCCGGAACGCCGCGATGGAGACCCCCGTGACCAAGATGGGAAAGACGCACGGCATCCCCCGTAATTACGGCATGACAACGGAACCGGAACGCAAGCCCGATGGCAAGTTCGCCATTGGCAATCCCGGCCGCCCCAAGGGATCCCGCCATAAGACCACACTTGCCATCGAGGCCCTGCTTGACGGCGAAGGCGAAGCCCTGACGCGCAAGGCCATCGATATGGCACTCGCAGGCGACAGCGTGGCACTCAGGCTTTGTCTTGAACGGCTTGCGCCGGCCCGGAAGGAGCCTGTGGTTGTCTTCGACCTGCCAGATCTCGAAACGGCCCGCGACGGTGAAACGGTGCTTAAGGCCATCCTTCAGGCTGTGGCCACGGGTGAACTGACCCCTTCCGAGGCCGGCCGGCTGGGCGGATTGCTGGACGGCTGGCGCAAGGCGCGCGAGCTTGGTGAGATCGAGGACCGGCTGGCGGCTCTTGAAGACCGGCGGCTCGGCGCATGAGCCGGTCTTTGGCTCAGAGGCTTTCCCGGCTGGACGCACCCCGCCGCATCGAAGCAATGGAGCTCGTTGTCTGCATCTTCGCCGGGCAGGACCGGGACGGTGATCAGCGGCTTGCCGGTGCCATGATCCGGCGTCTCAGTGTCGATGCCGGTAGCGGCGATTGGATCGCCCAGCGCCCTTCCGAAACTGAAGCGGCATTCTGGGCAAGGCTCGTTGCAATGACCCCGGAACGCTGAACCATGCAACCTACATCGCGCCTTCGTCGCCTGGAAATTGCTTCACGGCTTGATGACGCCGAAGACCCCGGCGATTTGCAGCCTGTCACTCGCGACTGGCTGATTGGCCAGGCGCGCGAACTCATGTTGAGAGCCAAGGCGGCAGGTAATCATCCTGCCGCGATTGCCGCACTGAGGGAACTTGCTGTTCTCTCCGGTCATCGGTCACAAGAAACGCCGTCGCTGCACGGAAAGGCGCCTGACGAGCTTTCAACGGCGGAGCTGAACCTGCTGGTCCGAAAGGGGCTGGAAGCTTTCCTGGATGAGGTTTCGGGAGCGGAGCGCCTGGCAAAGAGGCCGGGCAGAAAAACTGCGGGCTGACGCCGACAGCGCGCCGGTCGCTCGTGCATGTGGGGAGCCTCGCTCCCGACGCGCTCGCCACACTTCTAACAATGGACTATGAAAGGCTCAGACTCTCGAAATGAATGAGGGAGGCTAGGGTCTCCGGTCAGTCTCAGGTCACTGGAAATGAGCGATATAAAACCTGAAAAGCCAGATGGAAAACTGAATCTGACGCCAGATGATCCGGCTGACAGGCGCGGCAGACTAAAGGATTTCGGCGGTTCAACATCAGATTCTTGGAACACCATGATCGTGGATCAGATGGTTCAGGCGATGTGGCTGAAACACGTTGGTGGAGACGACAAAAGACAGCTGATGGTGTCTGCCCTCGCTGGAATGATCGATATCGCTCCGCGTGACCCACTGGAGGGTATGATGGTGGCGCAACTGTTGGCGGCCCATAATGCAGCCATGGAATGCTACCGGCGCGCTATGATCCCAGATCAGTCCTTTGAAGGCCGGAAGGAGAATCTCAATCAGGCCAACAAGCTCACGCGGACGTGGACGACGTTGCTGGAAGCATTGAATAAGCACAGGGGCAAGGGCCAACAGAAGGTCACCGTCAAACATGTTCATGTGAATCAAGGTGGTCAGGCGATTGTCGGGAATGTCACTCAGTCAAAGGGGAGGGGGGCAAATGCTGAAATCGAAGAACAACCCCGTGCAAAGCAATCTGGCTATGCACCAAAGCCCGCGTTGCCTTGCGAAGACGAGGGCTGGGACACTCTGCAAGGCGCCCGCGATGGTGAATGGTCGATGCCGGATGCACGGAGGGAGTTCGTCGGGCGCGCCGAAGGGGAATAGAAATGCCTATAAATCGGGCCGCCACACAAAAGCGGCGATTGCACGACGACGGGAGATCTCGGCTCTGTTGAAAGCAATGCAAGAGACTGTCGGGGAAGCGGACACCTGACCGGGTCTACTAACTCACGCACAATTTTGCTCTGGTCAGCTGTCCTGTCGGCCAGCGATCGAGCGCCGATTTACAGGCACTGACGATCGTAACAATGGTGGACATGCGGTGGACTGCGTCGGCAGGACCCGATCCATAAAAGGCTCAATGCCTTGTTTTATTTGGTGGAGCCAGGCGGAATCGAACCGCCGACCTCTTGAATGCCATTCAAGCGCTCTCCCAACTGAGCTATGGCCCCGAACCGGGATACTTGGGAACGCTGGTCTCTATGCCCCGACCGGGACGAAATCAAGCCCCCTTGTCAGCCCCGCCGGGCGCGATGTCCTCAGCATCATCATCGTCGATATCGATATCGCTGTCGACATCGATTTCGAAGTCATCCTCGTCATCGTCAAGAATGACGTCGTCGTCATCATCATCGACACCTTCCTCGGTGAACCCGGCCGGCACCTTGGTGCCTGTGGCTTCGGCTTCATCCTCATCATCGCCGCTTTCCAGCACCACCTCATCATCGTCGGAACCAAGTTCGCGCGCCACCGGCTCGTCCTCGTCCTCGTCCTCGTCAGGATCATCATCGCCCGCAGCAGACGGGCGGCGCGCGAGAGTGGCCTCGTCGTCCTCGATCTCGTCGTCCTCGTCCTCATCATCATCGGGCCGGTCTTTGCGAATTGCTTTCGCCTTCAGCTTCGCCTTGGTCGTTTTCACGATTTCATCATCGGGGTCGAAGCTCGCGCCACATTTCGGGCAGGTCGCCGGGCGTTTGTTGAGATCGTAGAACTTCGCTCCGCATTCGAGACAGACCTGCTTTGTTCCCAGTTCGTCCTTGGCCACGCTTGCTATTCCTTCCGAATCCGTAAGCACGCTGTTTTTCCGCGCCGGCGCTTGCCAGAAAGGTTGCCGCCTGTCAAAGCGCAAATCAGCCTATGCCGGGCGCGCGAGCCTGTTTGTTACGGAGACCGAATTGACCTGGACCTCGCATTGCGTGCCCGAGATCAGTGGAACACTGCGTGCACCGGCAGACAAATCCTGTTCACATCGCGCTCTGATTCTTGCCGGGCTTGCTGCGGGTGTCAGTGAAATTTCCGGTCTGCTGGAAGGCGGGGACGTGCTCGGCACAGCCTGTGCGATGGCCGCTCTTGGCGCGAAAACCGAGCGCCTTGGCGCGGGCCGCTGGCGGATCGAGGGCGTTGGCTCCAGCGGACTTGTCTCGCCGCGCCAGCCGCTCGATTTCGGAAACAGCGGGACCGGCAGCCGCCTGATCATGGGCGCGGTCACGCCCTATGCGCTGAGCGCGACCTTTACCGGCGATGACAGCCTGAAGCGACGGCCGATGAACCGGGTGCTGCACCCGCTGCGGGAAATGGGCCTGCGTGATGATGCCGGTCAGGATGGCCGCCTGCCGTTTACGCTGCATGGCGGCCAAGCGATCCGGGGCATCGAATATGCCCCGCCGCAGGCGTCTGCGCAGGTCAAGTCTGCCATTCTGCTTGCGGGCCTGGGCGCGGAAGGCACGACGAGCGTGATCGAGGCCCATGCCACGCGCGACCATACCGAGCGGATGCTGCGCGGCTTTGGCGCAACCGTGCACACAGGCCCGCATGGCGATGGAGGGCGGATTGCCAGCATCACAGGCCGGCAGGGCCTGCAGGCACTCGACACATCAATCCCGGGCGATCCCTCGTCTGCGGCGTTTCTGGCTGCGGCTGCACTGATTTCGCCGCGCGGAAATGTCCTGATCGAGCAGGTGATGTCGAATTCCACGCGCGACGGGCTTTTGTCGGCATGGTCGGCAATGGGCATTACGATGGGCGCAGAAGAAACCTTCGAGGCGGCCGGCGAACGCCAGATCGACCTTCAGGTATCGCGTGCGCAGACGATCACCGGGTGTGCGATTCCCGAACCGCTGGTGCCGGCGATGATCGACGAGTTTCCGATCCTTGCCGTTGTCGCGGCGTTCGCAGAGGGCGTCACACAAGTGACCGGCGCGCAGGAATTGCGGGTCAAGGAGAGCGACCGGATTGCCGCGATCGTCAATATGCTGCGCGTCAATGGCGTCGAGGCTGAAGAGCGCCCGGACGGCTTCCTCGTGCAGGGTTGCGGCGGACCACCGCCCGGCGGAGGCCGGGTCGAGACCCATCATGATCATCGCATCGCCATGAGTGCACTGGTGATGGGAACCGCAGCGCGGGCCCCGGTCAGCGTCGATGACATATCAATGATCGCGACGAGCTATCCCGAATTTCTCGATCATATGGCCCTGCTCGGTGCCGATATCCGGCCGGGCTGAGCGCGCGGGGGAATTTGACGCAGCGTGCTGACCATGGCCATAAGCGCGCCGTCAGGTCAGGAGTCGAAGGCAATGATTATCGCGATCGACGGAACAGTTGCGTCGGGAAAAGGCACGCTGGCGCGGCGGATATCAGCCTGGTATGGACTGCCGCATATGGACACCGGACGGCTGTATCGTGCCACCGGTGTTGCCGCGCTGCGTGAAGGCGCGGACCTTGCAGATGCCCGCCGGCTGGCGCAGGTCGCTGCGTCACTCGACCTTACAGATTTCGACGAAGAGGAACTGCGCACCGCCGAGGCCGGACAGGCGGCCAGCCGCGTGGCCGCAATTGCTGAGGTGCGGCAGGCGCTCCTGGAATTGCAACGTGCCTTCGCGCACCAGCCCGGCGGCGCTGTGCTCGACGGGCGCGACATCGGTACCGTGATCTGCCCGGATGCGGATGTGAAATTCTGGATCGATGCCAGCGCAGAGGCGCGCGCCCGGCGCCGCCATGGCGAGCTTGTCGCAAAGGGCGAGGCAATCACCTTGCAGGACATGCTGGTGCAGCTGCACGAGCGGGACGCGCGCGATGCCGGGCGGGCAGATGCGCCGATGACAAAAGCGCCTGATGCGCACTTGATCGATACGACCGGTCTGACTATAGACGCGGTTGTGGAGAGGGCTTGTGCGATCATTGATCGTGTTCGCGCTGCTCAGGAATAGACGCCGCCTCTGGTCCAGGCATCAGTCATGCCGGGACCAAAACCAAAGGGTGGCACCACACAGCCCTTGTTTTTCAACCCCGCACCGATTGTGTGTCGGGCGAAGCATTCCTGTTTCGCCGACAGCAGGACATGAGACGTGCCCAACCCGAAACCGACTTCATGACAGACACAATGAACCCCACCACCGACGATTTTGCCGCGATGTTCGAGGACAGTGCAGCTGCGGCCGCGATGACCGAAGGCCGGGTTGTTCCCGCTACGGTGATCAGCATTGAAAACGACATGGTCGTCGTCGATGTCGGCCTCAAGACCGAAGGCCGCGTGCCGCTGAAGGAATTTGGTGCCGACGACGAAAAGCCCCAGCCTGGCGAACTTGTCGAGGTGTATCTTGACCGGATCGAAAATGCTCTGGGTCAGGCCGTCCTGTCACGCGACAAGGCGCGCCGCGAGGAGAGCTGGATCAAGCTCGAGGATGCTTTCAACGCGGAAAGCCCGGTCAAGGGCGCGATCGTCGGACGGGTCAAGGGCGGGTTCACTGTGGATCTCGGAGGGGTCAATGCCTTCCTGCCTGGGAGCCAGGTGGACATCCGCCCGGTGCGCGATATCGGCCCGCTTATGGGCGAGACACAACCCTTCCAGATCCTGAAAATGGACCGCCCGCGCGGAAACGTCGTGGTCTCGCGCCGTGCCATCCTGGAAGAGAGCCGGGCCGAACAGCGCGCCGAAATCGTCGATGCAATGGTTGAGGGCGATGTGCGTGACGGCGTGGTCAAGAACATCACCGATTATGGTGCGTTCGTTGATCTTGGCGGCATCGATGGTCTTCTGCATGTCACCGATATGAGCTGGAAGCGGATCAACCATCCCAGCCAGGTCGTCAATGTCGGCGACACGGTGAAAGTGCAGATCATCCGGATCAACCAGGACACGCAGCGCATCTCGCTCGGCATGAAACAGCTTGAGGCCGACCCGTGGGATGCGATCGATGTCAAATATCCGGTCGGAACCCGGCTTGACGGTCAGATCACCAATATCACCGATTATGGTGCATTCGTTGAGCTTGAGGACGGCGTTGAGGGCCTGATCCACGTTTCGGAAATGAGCTGGACCAAGAAAAATGTCCATCCCGGCAAGATCGTCTCCACCTCGCAGCAGGTCGTGGTTGAAGTGCTTGATGTCGATTCCGAAAAGCGCCGGATTTCGCTCGGCCTGAAACAGACCCAGGACAATCCCTGGTCGGCCTTCATCACCGAATATCCGGTTGGCTCCGATATCGAAGGCGAGGTTCGCGGGATCACCGAATTCGGCCTGTTCGTCGGACTGGGACCGGAACTCGACGGCATGGTCCACATCAACGATATCGCCTGGGATGCCTCCGGCGAGGAAGCCATCCAGCGCTTCCAGAAAGGCGACATCGTCAACGCCCGCGTTCTCGATGTCGATATCGATAAAGAACGCATCTCGCTCGGCATGAAACAGCTTGAAGGCGACCCGATGGCAGGCGGAGAGCTGCGCCGCGGATCGACTGTGACCTGCACGGTGACCGAAGTGGCTTCCGGCGGTATCGAGGTGGAGTTCGGCGACCCGGCCATGAAGAGCTTCATCCGCCGTTCCGACCTGTCGCGCGACCGGTCTGAGCAGCGCCCTGAGCGTTTCGCCATCGGCGACAAGGTTGATGCCCGCATCCAGACCATCGACAAGGGGTCTCGCCGTGTCACCCTATCGATCAAATCGCTGGAAATCGCCGAGGAGCAGGAAGCGGTCAAACAGTATGGTTCGGCTGATAGCGGTGCCTCGCTGGGTGATATTCTGGGTGCGGCGCTTGCGCGCAGCGACACCGATGCCGGGCAGGAAGCTGCCAGTCAGCCCGCCAAGGCGGAAAAGGCCAAACCCGCTGCAAAAGCCGACGACAAGCGTGATGCGCGTGGCCGGCTCAGTGCGCCCGAGGGCGAGGCTGACGATCTCAAGCAGATCAAGGGTGTTGGCCCGAAGCTTGAGGAAAAGCTGCATGACGCGGGCATTTTCCATTTCTGGCAGGTGGCAGCACTCACCACCGAACAGATCGCGGAGCTGGAAGAGGAAATGAGTTTCCCCGGTCGTATCGAGCGTGATGACTGGATTGCTCAGGCCGAAAGCTTCATGAACGCGTAAATCGGTCACAGCGTACAAAAAACTTGCGATTGACATGCGGCGGGGGCTTACGCTTCCGCCGCAAATGCGTTTAATATCAGTGCCATGCTCAGATCCGAACTCGCCGCGAAACTCGCGGAAAAATATTCTCACCTGTCGCCCGACGATCTCGAGCGCGTGGTCTCGATTATCCTTGACGAAATCGCCGAGGCATTGATGCGCGGCGATCGCGTGGAACTGCGTGGCTTTGGTGCCTTTTCAGTACGCAAACGAGATGCGCGGCGCGGACGCAATCCGCGCACCGGTGAGGCTGTGGAGGTTCCCTCCAAATCAGTACCCTTCTTCAAGGCGGGAAAGGAATTGCGCGCCCGCATCAATGGCGGCGTCGATCCTGAAGCCCGGTAGGCAGGAACCTGCCGATCAGCCCGATCAGTTGGAGGCAAATGCGATGTCGGGCAACGAGGATCAGCCCTCAGCCGAGAGGCCCGTTGCACTCGAAGCGCGCGATCAAACCGCTGACGGGCGCCGCTTTTCGCCTTCGGTCGCGCGCAACCGAGAGGCGATTGCCGGGATTTTCGCGCTTCATATGCCATGTGAAGGCCGGCTTCTGGAGATTGCTTCGGGCACCGGTGAGCATGGCGCGCATATCACGTCGGCCTGCGCGCGGCTGGAATGGTGGTATTCGGATATTGATCGCGCCAGTCTCGACAGCCAGGAGGCCAGGAAGGCGCATCCTGCCAGTCCGGGATCATTGCGTGGCCCGTTGCATATCGACGTCACCCTCAACGGTTGGATGCCGGGCGGACCGCAGCTTCCGCTCGATGCGATATTCTGCGCCAATATGATCCATATTGCCCCGTTTGCAGCCTGTCAGGGATTGCTGGAGGGTGCCGGTCGGCTGCTCCGCTCCGGGGGTCGGCTGATGCTGTATGGTCCGTTCGCACGCGACGGTGTGATGGCAGAATCGAATGCGCGGTTTGACACCGATCTGAAATGCCGGAATCCAGACTGGGGCGTGCGCGATCTGGAGCGCGATTTGCTGGTGCCGGCCGAAGCGGTCGGGCTGTTTCTGGTCACGTCAGAACCGATGCCAGCCAACAATTGCAGCGTTGTCTTCGAGCGCCGCTGATAGGCTCAACCCGGCGCGACAAGCCCGGGCAGGCCATCGCGAAAGCGCGCCGCCCCGTGCAGCCAATCGCCCGGCAGGCCAAGCCGCCGACACGCCTGAACGGGCGGGCTGAAGGGAATGGCAACACGGTCAGCCAGCCGCGCGGCCCGGCCAATCCGGCGCGCCTCATTCCGGCTCAGCGTGTCTGCCAGCCCGATCGTGTCGCGAATCCTGTCTGGCAGGATATGAATGGCGGCGCGGATCAGCGGACGCTGCAAGCTGGTTATCGGCCAGGGCAGGGCTGGCGCACGTGCGACAATGGTCAGGAATTCATCGATGATGTCGTGCGGTTGCAGGCTGGGGCGCATCTCAGCCAGCAGCGCGGCGCGCTCGGCAAGGCAGGTCGGCGCACCTTTGGCACCATAAAGAGCTGCTGCGCTCTGCGCTTCGCGCAAGAAGCGGTCCTTCTCTGACAGTTCCAGCGGCAGGACGAACCGGTCAAAGGCTTCCAGAAAGCCGAAACTCGCGGTCGCGTGCACCCAGTTGAGCAGGTCCGGGTCATCGGCGCGATAGGCGAGCCCGTCCGGCGTGTGGCCCGACACACGGGCGTGCATGCGCGTGACCCCCTCGATCACGCCGCGCGCCAGACTTTGCCCGCCATAGACCGAGATCATTGCGGCAAGTCCGGTGCGTCGCATCCGGCGCAGGGGTGCGCTGCGAAAACTGGAATGCTCCCACACACCGCTGCGCACGCGTGGTTCCGCAAGTTCGAGCAGCACCGCAGTAATCCCGCCGATGTATAGCGAGACGGGGTTTTTGAACACCGACCACGACACGCCATCTGCCGGGGCCAGCGAAGGCTCTCCCGCCGGCGACAGGAAATCGATCCGCCGGCCCATATATTTCGGATTTGGCAAGATCGGGTTGCGCTTCAGTTTCATCAGACATCTTCCCGATCATCAATCACTTCAAAATGGCCCAACCCGTCATCGGCAGTCGCTTTCAGATTGGCAGATTATAGTTCGATTTCCAGATTTCGCCATGTGGCCAGGGCTGCCGCAAGCTTTGTCCATCCGCAGCCGGGCGGGCTGACAAGAAGAGTTTATTCGACCCGGGCACCAGAATGAGTTTAGTTGCCGGGGCGAAACACGGCAAGTGGGTGCCCGATGCACAAGCAAGACCTTACACAAGCTGCAAACCGCACAGGGAGCAGGCAATGAGCGTGGAACTCGCCGCATTGATCATGTCGGCGGCGGGCGTTTATCTCGCCATCGGAGCGGTCTATGCGGTCTGGTTCGTCAGTTTTGGCGTGTCGCGCATCGATCCGGGTGCCAAGGGCATGCCGTTGCAGGCGCGCGCGCTGATCCTTCCCGGTGTGATCGGACTTTGGCCGCTGATGCTGGTGAAAACCCTGACACAGAAAGCGCCGCCGGTCTCATGAAACGTTCGCATCGCTCCGCGCACCGTCTGATCTGGCTGCTTCTGACGCCTGCAATCGCGCTCGTGATCTGGCTGGCGATCACGATGAAGCCTGCCGAGCCCGTCAATGATGCGCTTCCCGGCGCGTTGAGCGGAGAGGCCGGCTGATGGCGCATGGTTACAAGGCAGTGACATGGACGCCGTTCAAGACGCGCTTTGACCTGTGGATGCTTGCCGGCATGGCGCTTTATCTGGTGGCTTTCACATCGGTCAGCTTTGCAGCCATGCCGCCGGGAGAGAGTTTTACCCCGGTTCAGGTCATGATCCGGGCAAGCGGCACGCTGGCCTTTTTGCTTTTGACTTTCATCCTGTCGATCGGCCCGCTTGCGCGCCTGACGCCGCGGTTCAGGCCGTTCCTTTACAATCGCCGGCATCTCGGCGTGGCGACCTTCATGATCGCGCTGGTTCATGCCGGTCTGGTCTTGATGTGGTATCATGGCTTTTCCGACCTGAATGTGTTTGTCTCGCTGCTCGCCAGCAATCCGCGCTACGATTCGATTGCCGGTTTTCCGTTCGAAAGTCTCGGTCTGATTGCACTGATCATCCTGTTCGTGATGGCGGCGACGAGCCATGATTTCTGGAACGCCAATCTCGGGCCGGGCCTGTGGAAGGCGCTGCATATGGGCGTCTATGTCGCTTTTGGCCTGCTTGTGGCGCATGTTGCGCTGGGCGCGCTCCAGTTCGAAAAGCATCCCTTATATGTCATTGTGCTCGCATCAGCTGCCGCTTGGGTTGCGCTTCTGCATCTTGTCACCGGGTTTGTTGCTTCCCGGGCGACCGGCGCGCGCGCGCAGGATGGCTGGCTGACTGTCGGTGCGCCGGGTGATATTCCAGAGGGCTGCGCAAGGATCATTGCCCCCGATGGCGGTGAGCGCATTGCGGTGTTCCGTTCGGGCAAAAGGGTTTTTGCGGTTTCGAATGTCTGCCGCCATCAGGGTGGCCCGCTCGGTGAGGGCCGGATCGTTGACGACTGCATCACCTGCCCCTGGCATGGCTTCCAGTATCGCCCGGAAACCGGCCAGTCGCCACCGCCCTTTACCGAGCAGATCGCAACCTACGCCACCCGTATCATTGATGGCGTTGTCAGCGTTTCGGCAACGCCCAACCCGCCCGGCACGCCGCAGGCCCCTTCAGTGATTTCGGAAGACATGACATGAGCGAGACAGGCACAGACTTCTTCATTGGTTATGCAAAGACGCCGGCCCGCGACCGGCGGTTCTTCCTGCTGGCGGGGCTGGGCCTGATGGCTGGCACGGCGGCGACGGCGGCGGGGCTGGCGGCCATTCAGAACCGGCCCGGGCCCGGCACATGGGCGATGGGTGATGTGCGCGACTGGACCGGCATTGTCACCTCCGAGCCCTATGCAATGCTGCGCAGCGCCGATGTCGATGGCGTACCGAAAACAGTTCTTCTGTCGTGTCTTGGCAAATGCGGTGTCGGGCCGAGGCTTGGCGGGCTTGAAGGGCGAATGGTGCGCATTCGCGGCAGCCTGATCGCGCGCGGGCAGCATGCCATGATCGCGGTGCCGGAAATGGAAATGGACTGGATTGCGCCGCTTGATGGCGGACCTGACCCGGCACTCGCTTTCCCTGCTCCGGAGGTTCTGACCGATATCGATCTTGCGGGCGAAATTCTCGATTCCAAATGCTGGTTCGGCGCGATGCGACCCTCGCAGGGCAAGGTTCACAAATCCTGTGCGGCACTGTGCATTCGCGGCGGGCTGCCGCCGGCTTTCTTCGCCCGCGACAGGTCCGGGCGGGCCGCACTGATGATCCTGACTGAAAATGGCCGGGCGCATGGCGAGGGGGTGTTGCCGTTTGTCGCCGATCCGGTGCGTCTGCAGGGGCGCGTCAGCCGTTGGGGCAATCTGTTGCTCGTCGATGCTCCGCTTGCGCAGATCAACCGGATCTGAGCGGGCAGAGCCACAACCCGCAGGCATGTCCTTATCTCGACCGCCTTATTCCGCAGCGTGATATTTCGCCTGACGCGCGATCCGTGAGCCGTCAAGCGGATCGGTCTCATCGCCAAAAATGTCACGGATCGAGAAGGTCGAACTGATGTCGAGCTTGTCGAAATTGGCTTCGATCCATTTTTCTGCCGTCACCCGGCCATGCGCAAACAGCATTTCAAGAAAGGCGCGTTCGGCATTCATCTTGGACGAGGCCCCAAGCCCCGACATCATCGGTTCGTCCCCGATCATGTGCACAAGGACGCGGCGATATCCGGTGCCTTCGAGGCGCCCGTCATCGAGCAGGCGGGTGACGAAATCGATTGCACGCAGCTCGCGCATCAGCGAGGCGTTGAAGGTGATCTCGTTCAGCCGGTTCTGGATTGCGCGGGCACTGGTCGGGATTTCGTCGCGCTCGAACGGGTTGATCTGGACGATCACGACATCATCGCTCTTGCAATGGTCAAACAGCGGGTAAAGCGGCGGGTTGCCCATATAGCCGCCGTCCCAATAGGCGTCCCCGTCAATCTCCACCGCCTTGAACATGAAAGGCAGCGTGGCGGAAGCCATCACATGGGGAACATCGAGCTGCTTCTGCTGGAACACCTTGGCCCGTCCGGTGCGCACATTGGTGGCGGAAATGAACAATTTGACCGTGCTGCACGCGCGCAGGGCATCGAAATCGACCAGTTGCCGCAGCGTTTTGCGCAGCGGATTGATATCCATCGGGTTGGTGTCATAGGGGCTGAACACCTGCGACATCAGGTCGAGCCAGAAATAGCCCGGCGAGTCGTCAAGATTCCAGTCCCCGCGCATCCGGCTCATCCAAGACCGGCGCAGCGGGCTCGCCCAGGCCGCCTGTGCAATCTCTTCCCAGAAGCTGCGCAGCAATTGCCGCGCGCCTTCACGTCCGCCGCGGCCAAGCCCGGACGCCAGCAGGACCGCATTCATTGCCCCGGCCGAAGCGCCGGTCACGCCTTCGATGCCGATCCGCTCGTCTTCGAGGATGCGGTCAAGCACACCCCAAGTGAACGCGCCGTGCGACCCACCGCCCTGAAGCGCGAGGTTGATGGTCTTTTCCACCGGCGGTTTGTGGTCGCGCTTGAGTGTCATGTGAAAAATATCCATTGCGTCAGGAAGGGCACCTGACTTGGGGTAACCGATAAATGTTTCAGTGCTGTATACAATTCACTTTCGGGTTGTTGCATCACAGCAAAACCGGCATCAATTGATCGTGTTGCCGGGCGTCGTCGCCCCGGCCCGCCGCCCTTGCGGATAACGGGCCGGAGCGTTCAGGTGCCGCCTCGCCGTCAGTCGGCGCGCCGGTGAATGACAAAATTTGCGATGGCGACCAGCAGCATGACGCTGGCCATCACGAACAGCATCGGCGTCGTCGCCTCGGCAAAGTCCCCACGCGCAAACGGGCCGCCGGCGGCAAGCGCTTCGGCCGGAGCCGGGTCGCTGAAACCGGTCGGGACATTGATGCCGAGCAATGGCGAAATGTGGAAAACAAAAGCGCCTGCAAACGGCAACAGTGCAACGGCAGTGCCCAGCCGGCGCGTCATCGGCGCAAGCACGAGCAGGCCGGCAATGATTTCCAGCGCCCCCGTCGCCCAGTTCACGAGCGGAAAGAACAGGCCTGAGGCTGGCACGCCGAGCGCCGCCGCATTGTATTCGATATACTGGAAAATATGCGCGCCACCGGTGAACTTCATCGCCCCAAAGGCAAGAAGAAACAGCCCGACAACAATCGACAGGCCCCATTTCAGAATGGTCATGATCGGTCTCCCTTGGTTTCGGGCACTGCCCAGCGCAGCATCCCGATCGTCAGACTTGTAAACCTTCAGCGCTTTGCACGCACCCCCGGCTTATGGAACTTCAATTGGGGGCTGGCCCTGACACAGCGCAATGCAACCAAAGCGTTTTTCCGGGCGCTCAGCGATCACGTTTGCGATAGCGTGCCGTTACGAGCGCGTGTGAGCCAGAAACGGGCAGCCTCCGGGACAGACGGATGTCTGGTGCGTTTCCCGGCAGCCTGTTACTCTGCCTCTCGAAAAGCATGCGGAGAGAAAATGGCCATACGGATCGGTTGTCTGGGTGCAGCGCGGATCGCACCTGTGGCGCTGTGCGCACCGGCGCAGGTTCTTGGCCGGGTCGAGCTTGCCAGCGTGGCAGCGCGCGATCGCGAACGCGCGCGTGAATTCGCAGGCCGACATGGTTTCAGCCGGGCGCATGATGATTATGCAGCACTCGTCGCCGATCCGGATATCGCGCTGATCTACAACCCGCTTCCGGTCAATCTTCATGCCGTCTGGACGATCCGCGCGCTGGAGGCCGGCAAGCATGTCCTGTGCGAAAAGCCGTTCGCGATGAACGCGCAAGAGGCCGGGGCCATGCAGGCGGCGGCAACGGCAAATCACCGCAGGCTGGTGGAGGCGTTTCATTATCGCTACCATCCGGCCTTTCAGACCCTGCTCGACTGGATCGCTGGCGGGCGGATCGGTGACGTTACGGCGATGGATGCCCGTTTCACCGCGCCGATTGGCGATGCAGGCGGCGCGGAGATCCGGCATCTGCCCGAGACCGGCGGCGGTGCCTTCATGGATCTGGGCTGCTATGCACTGCACTGGGTGCGCAGCGTTGCGGGCCGCGAACCGGAAATACTCTCTGCGAAGGCACAGACAACCGCGCGCGGGGTCGATGAGACGCTGACGGCATCGCTCGATTTTGGCGCAGGGCTCAAGGCTCGCGTTCATGCCTCGATGGCGATGGACACCACCCGTGAGGCGCAGCTGGAGATCACCGGCACGCAGGGCAGGATCCGGTTCATCAATCCGGTCGCGCCCTATCGCGGAGCGCGGCTGGAGATCGAGAGCGATGCCGGTCGCCAGCAGGCCGCAATCAGCCCGATCTCGACCTATACTTTTCAGCTCGCAGCAATCGTGGATGC
>CAYUEM010000006.1:0-32994 GCA_964442925.1 uncultured Hyphomonadaceae bacterium | reverse complement strand
GACCGCCATGTCGATGATGACCGAGCCGGGCCGCATCGTCGCGACCATCTCTTCGCTGACCAGGACCGGCGCGGGCCGGCCGGGGATCAGCGCGGTGGTGATGACGATATCCTGCTTGGCGATATGGCTTGCGGTCAGTTCGGCCTGTTTCTTCTTGTAGTCGTCCGACATTTCCTTGGCGTAGCCGCCAGCGGTTTCCGCAGCCTTGAATTCGTCATCCTCGACCGCGATGAATTTTGCACCCAGAGAGGCGACCTGTTCCTTGGCCGCCGGGCGGACATCGGTGGCGCTGACCACGGCACCGAGCCGCCGGGCCGTGGCGATGGCCTGCAATCCGGCCACACCGGCACCCATCACGAACACCTTGGCGGGCGCGACCGTGCCGGCTGCGGTCATCATCATCGGCATGGCGCGGCCATAAATCTGCGCGCCTTCGATCACCGCGCGATAGCCGGCAAGGTTCGACTGCGAGGACAGCGCATCCATGCTCTGCGCACGGGTGATGCGCGGGGTGAACTCCATGCTCAGCGCTGCGATCTTGCGCGCATTGAGCGCAGGCAGCAGTTCCCCGGCATTGAACGGATCGAGCAGGCCGATCAGCGCTGCACCTTCTGGCAACGCCTCGATCTCCTTCGCCGTCGGGGGGCGCACCCGCAGCACGATGTCCGCATTTGCAGCGGCCGCGGCGGCACCGTCGGCAAGGCTCGCGCCCTCGCCCGTATAGGAAGCGTCGGGAAACCCCGCGCTCAGCCCGGCCCCGGCCTCGACCGTCACCGAATGGCCATCAGCGATGAGTTTTTTCACGGTTTCCGGCGTTGCGGCCACGCGCGCTTCGCCCGAAACGGATTCTTTCACAACGGCAATCTTCATGTTTCCAGTGTCTGCGAAAAAATCGCGTCACTGGCAATCGGGAAATAAGACTTTTGTAGAAGATTTTTCCGCTTTTCGAAAGCTGAGCAAGGTTCAGGCGACAAATTCGACCGCAGGCGAATCATCTTCCGGCGGCGCGTTGCCGGGCGTTGCGCCCACTGCGACAAAGGGAATGGCCATGCGTCCAAACAGATCGTCTTCACTCAGGTCGACATGTCGGGTCAGGCTGCGGCCATCGCTCATATTTGCTTCGATCTGGTAGTGTCCCGGCGCAAGCCCCTCGAATGCATACTGGCCGAAACTGGCGGCAAATTGCACGACCGGCTCGAAATCGGGATTGTCGGGAGCCGTCAGCGTCACGCGCGCACCTTCCAGCCGAACGTCGCCCGGTCCCGCCTCACCGTCACCATCATTATCCACGAATACGGTTCCGCGAATTTGTCCGCTGGCGCTGACCGGAATGTCGAGCGTCGTGATTCGCCCGTCGCCAATCGTGGCGCGCAGGACCGCTTCCTCATCGACAAGCATCCCAAGCGGCAGACTGCGACGGTCAATGGCAAGTGTAAAAAGTCCGGTCTTCATGTTCTGGATTGTGAAAAAGCCGGAATTGTCGACCCGCAAAGTCAGCCTGGTATTGCGCACCGAGACGCGAACGCCGGGAAGTCCCGGCTCGTCATCCTGCCTTACGCCATCGCGGTTGCGGTCATAGAATACCCGGCCTTGCAGCACCCCGCGTCCGTCCACCGGCTTGCTGTGCTTGCGCGGCGGATTGAAGGCCACCGAGCCGCGCAGGGCCAGCGACAGGTTCCGGTTGCGACCAAAATCCTCGTAATAGTTCGCTTCGAGCTGGACATTGCGAAAGATCTGGTATTGCGCCGCGACATTGGTGAACACATCCGTGCGTGTGCGCTGCGGATCAACCGACTGCAGCGCTGAAAACTGTGCGCGCACACTCAGCCGCTCGCCCAGTGCCTCGCCGCTATCGACACTGGCAATCGCGCCGGCGCGTGTGAAATAGCCATTGTCATCAGCGATGAAACTGGCCGAAGGGGTCAACGAAACGCTGGCACCACGGCCAAGTGGGTGCTGGATTGGTCGGGCAGAGGCCGTGGTGATCAGTCTGCGGCGGGTTTCTCCGTCCTGACGCGTGGCGCTTAGGCTGGCCTGGACCTGGCCGATGTCGAACCGCTTGAGCGCGCGTGCGGCGAGCACGGTGCTGACCTCGCGTCCATCGCCGGTTTGCGCTGTTGAGCGACCAAGATCGAGCGAAACATCAACCCCATCCCGGAACAGCCGCCCGCTGGCGGCCAGCGAAGCGCCATGCGCCAGACGCCCGTTCTGCCGCGTTGTCGTCAGGCGCGCCCCGGTTGCGAAATTGTGCAGCGCGCCAATCGGCTCACGCTTGCGCCAGTCGACCGACAGACTGGCCGCCGAGCGCGATCCGGCTCCCTTGCGGTCGATCAACAGGGTTTCGATAGGATCGCCGTTGAGTTCAGGCTGGAGCGCGTCAGCTCCGTTCGCCTCTGCCGCAGTTTCACTGTCCTGCCCGGACCTCTGGCGCGAGACAAAACCCGCCCCCTCATGAGTGAGCGAAGCTCGCACGGATGAATTCCGGGACAGGCGATAGCGCGCATCGACCTGGCCGCGCAGGTCGAGCGTGTTTTCAACCGCGCCGACATCTGCACTGACAAAAACCCCGCCAAGCCCGGCGCGGCCTTCCTCTCCGATATTGGTGACAATGTCTTTCTGGTAGCTGGCAACCAGCCGCGTCGATCCGCCCGGCGTGCCGGTTCGCAGGGAAACGCCCAGTTCGCGCCCCTTGTCAGGATCGATCAGCCGCACACCCGCAGCAGCGCCTTCAAACTCCGGCAGCGAAGCGCTCTCGCTGATGGCGCGCGAACCGGCGATGGGAATGCCCGCCGCGATGGCGATGATGGTGCCGCTATTGCGCCGCTCGCGCCAGGTTGCGCCGCGAATGCGCGAGACATCGACACCGGCAAGTTCACGCAGCCGCGGCGTTGCATCGCCCAAACTGGCCTGCCAGCCGTCAAGCGAGCGGACATCCATCGACATCCATCCTGGTTGCAGTTCTTCCGGCGAATTGATCCCGCCAGCGGTTTCGTAACGCACGACCGCATTGAAACCCTGCAGACGGGCATGCAGCGCAGCCGTATTGGTGCCGCGATCGGAAAGCTGGAAATCCAGCCGCTCAAGCGTCAGGGGCGTGTTTTCAGCTTCCTCGCTGACACGCTCGCCGGGCAGGGCCCCGCCCCCAAGGCGATCATCCAGCGTGACATCAATCCTGTTAGACCCCGGCTTGAGCAGGATATGCGTTCCGGTCAGCGTTTCAACGGCGGTGAACGGCAACAACAGATCGAACGGTTCGATATAACTGATATTCGGCGTGACCCCGCGCGGACGGCCATTCACCGTGACCAGACCGGTTGAGAGGTTCAGCTCGAACACGGCGGTGTCATGCACCCGGGTGACAGTCACCGTGCCGGCGGCGTGATCTTCCTCGACGCTGTGACCAAGCGCCTCGGCCACAGGGCGAAGCGGGATCAGCAGCACCGGACCGATCGTGCGCGGCTCAACCGTGTTGAATGCCAGTCGCTCACCTTCGACAAACAGGTCAAGATCGAATTGCGGGCGCAGGCTGTCATCAAGCGTGAACGTCATCCGCCCGTCATCGGACTTGGCAACATGACAGCCGGTCAGAACCGCAATTGCATTTGCCTCCAGCCAGGTGTCGGCAACCTCGCGCGCGGCCCAGTTTGGCAATTTGCCCAGCACAGTGTCGCCCGCGCGCACCTTGCCATCGCTCATGTCAATGCTGATGCGCGCGCCATCCTGATAACGCAGCAGCTTCAGCCGATTGTCATCCAGCGTCACGCGGCCCTTCAGCGCGTCAAAGATCGGGCTGGCATCGATGCGCACTTCGCCATCTTCGGTCACGGTCTGGCGGGTGGCAACCGCTTCGCCTTCCACAAATACGGTGATGTGGCCGATCGTGCCGCTTTGTTCGGGTGCCGCAATCATGTCGCCAGCGGTCGCTTCGGCTTGTGCCGGAGCGAGTGACTGGCCCAGAATGGCCAGCAGGACCGGAAGGCCGGTCAGGAATATGGCGAGCTTGCGCAGCATGAACTTGCTTGGGGGGTGAGCCGTGCCGGGAGGCGAAAAGCTCAGCCTTCGCAGGCCGGGATCGTGGCAAACCGTGCGCAGCTTTCAATCTGGCAATCGATCTCGCGAACCTGTGAGAAACGCTGCTCGCCGCCGCGTGTCGGATTGATCACCGTGATCTGCGGCGCACCCGTCCCGGTTTCGAGACGAAAAGTCTGATCGAGCAGGGCGCTCATGCGACCGACCGAGACCATTTCCGCCGTTTGAGAGACCCAGGCACCGTCGCGGTGAACCGCGCGCGCCAGCGGCTTCAGGCACCCGCCCGTCATCCACAAATCGCCAGTGTCATCGTCGAGTAGAAAGCCATCGACATTTCCGACCAGACCGATCCACAGATCCGCCTCGCCGGGATCGGCTGTTGCCGGCAGCACGGCATTGAAAGCCATGGCCGCCAGAGCCGTTGAAATCACCCGTTTCATCCATCCATCCAATTCTCTTTTTTATTTGCGCTCAGAGTAGCGAAATAGGGTTAATCGCTGCTTTCCGATGCTGTTTTATTTTCATGACAGGGAAGCATCAGGCGGCGCGTTTTGATCATGGACAAACGGACTGCTTTTCGCCGATACAAGCAATTTCAAGTATCGCCGCACCGGTTGATTCATTCTCGTTTGCTACACCGGCACCAGGTCAGAAAATATCAATGATGGTGGAGTGGGTGTGTGCAAACTATTGATCGCAAGGCTTTCGAAGATCGCAATACGATCGCATCAATCCTCGCCCCTGTCCGCGTACCACCTGAATTGATTGGGCCTCTGTCAAAACGCCAGCTGCAAAGCGTCAAAAAGCTTGGCGTCCTGATGGTCCTGACACATCTGCTCAACGCTGCACTGGTCATGGTCTTGTTCATGCCGACAGCGGCAGGCCAATGGCTCGGACTGTGGGCGAGCGGCCTCAGCCTGTTCTGCGCCATGCAGTTCATGACCAGCATCAGCACGTCTTCCGATCTGAAACCCCGTTCTTCATCGCCAGGCGCATCGCGTAGGGGTTATGTCATCGGGGCTTTCGTCTTCGGGTGCCTGTGGGGCGTTTTGCCAGTTATTGTCGTTCCGCATGCCGACAATTTCGGACTGGTCGCGATTGCCGTACTGTCCGCCGGGCTTGTTTTCGGAGGCGCTTCAGTTCTTTCCCGCCTGCCGGCTGCCGCGTATTGTTTCATTCTCCCGATCGGTACCGGCTTTGTCTTTTCATTGCTCACGCTGAGTGATCCACGTACAAATCATCTGATGACGCTGGTGCTGGTTTATCTGATCATTATCGTCGTTTGCGTGCGCTGGGATCACAATCAGTTTGTCGCCCAGTTCATCAACGAGGCTGCCGTCAATGAGCAAAATGCACTGATCGGTCTGTTGCTGCGTGATTTCGAGGAAAGCTCCGCTGACTGGCTGTGGCAGACCGGAGCGGATCGCCGGCTTGTTGCGCTCCCGCTTTCGCTTGATGACAAAAAGAACGGTTACACCCTGATGCAGGACGGCTGCCTGTTGGAAAGCCTGTTCGAACCGGGAGAGGCCCGCAATGTGCTCATGACCAGCATGAAGCGTCATCAGGGGTTTCGCGACCTGGTTCTGAAAGTGATGATCGATGATGAAGAGTGCTGGTGGTCTGTTACCGGCAAGCCGATCCTTGAGGACAAGGTGTTTAAAGGGTTTCGCGGCGTCGTTTCAGATGTCACCCAGTCGAAGAAGATTGAGGACCGGATCGCTTATCTTGCGCATTTCGATGGCCTGACGGGCCTGCCCAATCGCGCGACATTTCAGGAGAAGCTCGAAAAAGCCTGCCGGAAGCCCGTCGATGAAGGCAGCCATCGTGCAATCTTGTGGATCGACCTCGACAATTTCAAATGGGTCAATGACACCCTCGGCCATCCGGCGGGGGATGAATTGCTGCGTCAGTTCGCAGATCGGATCGGACGGGGCTGCGAGGATGAAGATATCATCGCGCGCCTGGGCGGCGACGAGTTCGCCGCAATCGTGGAGCGGCCAAGCCGGGTTTCGCTTGAGCGATTTCTGGATGATCTCGTCGACCGGCTGGTTCGTCCCTATGAACTGTTCGGCTCGACTGCCAGTTGTGGGGCAAGTATAGGGGTGCGCGGCTTTGACAGTGAGGCAGGCGATCCGCAAAGCCTGCTCTGCCATGCCGATCTGGCGCTTTACAAAGCCAAGAAACAGGGCAAGGGCACATGGTGCGAATTTACCAGCGAGCTTGAGGAAAAAACGCGCGCCCGGCGGATGATCGAAACCGATCTCCACAAGGCGCTTGGCCAGAACGAACTCCTGGTGAAATTCCAGCCCATCGTGGATGCCGTCACCTGCAAGGTAATGTCATGTGAAACGCTGATGCGCTGGGAACATCCCAAACGCGGCATGATTTCACCTGGCGAATTCATCGAGCATGCTGAAGACTGTGGCCTGATAACCCGGATGGGCGACTGGGTGATTCGCGAAGCACTGGCGCAGGCGCGTCAGCTTCCGGAGAATGTCAGCGTTTCCGTCAATGTATCTCCGGTGCAACTGCACAGCACCAGCCTTGTCTCGACAATCATCAATGCGCTCGCGCGCAATTCGATCGATCCTTCGCGGCTCGATCTGGAAATCACCGAATCGGTGCTGATGAGCGACACCAGCTTCGTACTTGAGCGGCTCCAGCAGTTGAAATCGCTTGGGCTGAAAATCTCGCTCGATGATTTCGGAACCGGTTTTTCCTCGCTGAGCTATTTGCGCAGCTTCCCGTTCGACAAGATCAAGATCGACAAGTCCTTTGTCAGCGACATCGAGCAAAGCGAAGACAGCCGCGTGATCACGCGCACCACGATTGGCCTTGCCCATTCGCTTGGAATGCGATGCACCGCAGAGGGCGTGGAGACCGACGCGCAGCGCGATTTCCTCGTTGAGCAGGGCTGCGATGAGTTGCAGGGCTTCCTGATCTCGCGTGCGCGACCATTGGAGGAGCTTTCCCACCTGCTTGATTTCGGCGACAGACCCGACCGGCCTGTACGCGAGGCCGACAATGGGTTGCACCTGATCAAAGGCGACAAGCGGAAAATGCCGTCCCGTCGAAGGCAGCAGAGTGCCGGCTGATCTGCCCCGCTCAAACCGCGCGGGATGGGTGCGGGGTCAGGGCATTTGCCGCTTGCCATGCCGCTTTCGGCCAGCGCCTGTGCTGCCAGAACCATTGTCCCGGTGTCTCGGTTATGCGCGCTTCGAGAAAAGCGTTGATCCGGCCGACCGTGATTTCCAGATCGTGTGAAGCGTCCCCGGTGCGGGACTTTTCGATCTCGGGATGAATGGTCACCCGGAACCGGGCCGGGCCTGTTCGCACGGTCGAAACCGGAACCAGTGGCACATCATATTTCATCGCCAGCCGGGCCGGTCCCGGTGCCGTCATCGCCGTGCGACCGAAAAACGGGATCGCCAGTCCCTGATTGAACTTCTGGTCATTCATCAGGGCCACACAGCGCCCCTGTGACAAGGTCCGCATCAGCTCGCGCGTGCCCAGCCCCTTTGGCGCAAGCACGCCGATCCCGTAGTCATGCCGAACCGTATTGATCCGCCGGTCGATATGCGGATTGTTGAGCATGCGATAAGTGACGAGGCAATCGAGAGGGCGCTGGCAGATCACCGCCGCCATCACTTCCCAATTGGCGAAATGCCCCGAGATCAGAACCGCCCCGCGCCCGCTCTCGCGCAGGGCATCAAGACGTTCAGCCCCGATCACCTCGACCCGGTCGCCCCGATAAGGGTGGATTCTCGGCAGATGCGGCAACTCGCCGGCGGTCCGCCCTGCGCTCTCCCAGGCTTCCAGCGCGGTCTTGCCGACACGTTCTTCATCCCAGTCGGGAAAGGCGAGACGAAGATTGCGAATTGCGGTCTTGTGCTGGGAGAGACGCGGCCCGATCCAGCGCATGATCGCCCCGCAGACATTCGATGCACGGTCCGGGCCGAGCGCCTTCATCGGCGCCCAGTAGACCAGATCCCAGGCCAATGCTTCCAGCCGCCAGACCATGCGTTTGCCAAAGGTCGAGCGATTGTCGATATCGGCGGGGCGAACATAGCCGCCATCCTCTGCGCTCATCGCAATGCGCCCTCCAGGACGGGTTCGAGCAGGCTCTGCAAGGCCGCTTCATCTTCGAACACGGCCTCGACTGGCCATGCCGCGATACCGCCGCGCGCGTCAGAAGACAACCGCACATGGTCTTTCTCTGTCGTGACCAGTCGCGCACCATGTGCGGCGGCCAGCTTGTGCAGAAACGCCAGCTCGCCGCGTGAATAGACATGATGGTCGCCATAACTCACCGTCTCGCGCAGGTCTGCGCCGGACGCACGCAGGCTGTCGAAGAATTTTTCAGGCCGGCCAATCCCGGCAAAGGCAATGATCGGACCACCCGGCGGGGCCGCACACGCGCGCAGCTCAGCCCGCAGGACCGGTCGACCGGAGCGGATCACCGCATCCGGCACATCGCAGTCGCCCATCAATATCACCGCGTCAGCCCGCGCCAGTCCTTCGCCAACCCGCTCGCGAAGTGGACCCTTGGGAAGCAGGAAGCCATTTCCGAACGGGGCGTGGCTGTCGATGACAACAAGCGACAGATCGCGCGCAAGCGAAGGGTTCTGATGGCCATCATCCATGATCGCGATCTCAACCCCGTCAGCGGCCATGGCGTCACCGCCAGCGGCACGCGCGCGCGCAATCCAGGCTTCACCCGCAGCGGCCAGCATCAGCGGTTCGTCCCCGACCGCGGCTGCCGAATGGCACGTGGCATCCACACGCAATGGGCCGCGCGCGGACCCGCCATAGCCGCGAGACAGGCTCGCCGCACGCCGGCCCTGAGCGGTCAGGTGCGCACGCAGGGCGGCAACAACCGGTGTCTTGCCAACCCCGCCAACCGTCAGATTGCCGACGCAGATCACTCGCAGGCCGGCATGATGCGGACGGGCGCGCGCAATCTTTCGCGAAACGCCAAATCCATACAGCGCAGCCAGAGGTGTCAGCAGCGCCCGCGTCAGTGGGGCGGCCTCACGTGATTTCGGGTCGAGGCCGCCCTTCCAGAAATAAGGCGGCTTCATGCGCGCGCCTTCCGGCCTTTGCAGGCTGGCAAAAGCGCGAGGAGCGCGTCCTTTGTGACATCGAGAGGCCTGCGGCCCTGCGCGAGGAACGCGTCGAGGGCGACGCTGTCAATCGCTGGCAGGCGCCCGGCAAGGCCATCGGCCAGCGCTGTAACCAGCTGCGGCCCATCCCTGGCAATGCAGACCATTCCGCTGGCCTGCAGCTGCGCCATCATGACGGCAAAATTGTGCGTCAGCGGCCCGGTGACAACGCGGCGGCCCAGCTGGACCGGCTCAACCGGATTGTGCCCGCCGATTCCGGCGGCATGCCCGCCGCCGAGATAGACAAGATCGGCGAGCCGATACCACAGGCCCAGCTCTCCGATTGTATCAGCCAGCAGGATGTCGGTCTGCGTGGTGACGGGTTCAACCGCTGAGCGCCGCGAGACACTGAAACCGCGCGCGCGCAACTGTCCAGCCAGCGCCGCGCCGCGTTCAGGATGACGCGGAGCGAGCACCGTGGCCGGGCGCTCGGCAAGGCTCTGCAGCGCGTCGCCCAGCAGGTCCTCCTCGCCCGGATGGGTTGAGGCTGCGACCAGACAGCGCCGCCCGCCGATGAATGTCTCGCCAAGGGTCGCGATGTCACGTGGGTCGCAAGGCGGAGGCGGCAGGGCGGCTTTCAGGTTTCCGGGGCTGGAAATCTCGCGGCCGAGCAGGGCCGTCAGACCGGCAGCGGTTGCATTATCGGCGGCGAGGATCAGTTCGAAAGCTGAAAACACATCCCGCGCCGTCGCCGGCCAGTTTGACCAGCTGCGCAGGGATTTTCCGGTCATTCGCGCATTGATCAGGGCGCAGGGCACACCGCGCTGGTGCAGGCCGGCAAGCAGGTTCGGCCAGATTTCGCCTTCTCCAAACACGGCGAGATCGGGTTTCCAGTGATCGAGAAACCGGCGCGCAATGGCGGGTGTGTCCACCGGTGCCATCTGGTGGCGGGACGTGCCGGGCAGGCGACCTTCGAGAAGCCGCGCAGAGGTCAGGGTCTGGCTGGTCAGCAGGAAGGACAGATCGGTGCGCGCCTCGCTCAGTGACTTGCGCAACCCCGTCAGCATTAGGCTTTCGCCAACCGATGCGCCATGCATCCAGACGAGCGGCCCGACCGGCCGCGCAGGCAGGGTGCGTGCGAAGCGCTCATTCAGCCGGCCCCGACACTCCTTGCCGGCACGCGCACGCCGGGCCAGAAGATGCGGTACCAGAGGTGAGAGCCCTTCGCTGGCGAGCCTGTAAAGCCCGGTGACGAAGCTCATGCTGCGTCTTTCAGCGTGTCCGCCTGCGCCGACCCGCGCGCCGCGAGCGCATCGGCGCGCCGTGTCGCGCGGTCCAGCGCATCTTGCAGTTCGCGCTGGATATCCTGCGGGCGTTTGCCCTCTGTCGGGCGAACCGCATCACCATACACAATCGCGCCGCGGCTGAAGGGCAGGGGGATCACGAACCCGTCCCAGGTGTTCAGGCGCTTTGCCGGCGCAACCGACAGCGCATAAGGAACAATTGCTGCACCCGAGCGCACCGACAGCAGAACCGCGCCGAGACTGACCTCCTCTGCAGGTCCGCGCGGTCCATCCGGGGTAATGCACAGGGCGCCTTTTGTCCGCAAAATCTGAACCGACTCGGCAATCGCGCGCGCGCCGCCCTTGTCCTTGTCGCGTTTGTTGCGGTTGGACTTGGAGCCGCGCACCGCTTCCAGCCCGAGATGGCGTATCGCCTTGGCAACCGGTTCGCCATCAGCAGAAAGCGAGATCAGCATCGCCCTTCGGCCCGGAAGGCCCGGCCAGTGGCGTATATGCCGCGTCCAGCCAACCGGAAGGAGCATCACCCGCGAATGCCAGCCGGCAATGAGCGCGCCGTTTCCCTCGGCAAACACGCCCCGCGCCTGACTGTCACCCTCGATCCGCCAGCGGACCGTGCGGTTGATCAGCACCATATAGCCCCAGATGAGATAGCCCAGAAGGCTGCTCACCGGCCCTGAACGCAACAGCGACTTCATCCGTCTGCTTATAATCGCAAACGCGCGCACCGCCATAGTGTGCAGATGCGGCCATGAAACAAAATTAACGTGATCACACGCCTTTTTCGGGTGCGGAAAGATGCCTGAAGGCCTGTTCGAGGTCGCCGATCAGGTCGCCTGTGTCTTCCAGACCAGCATGCACCCGCATCAACGGGCCGGCGCGCGAACCTGTCCAGTCAGGCTTCAGCCGGGTCAGCTGCCGGTCGCAAGAGATCAGCAGGCTTTCAAAGCCGCCCCATGAAAAGCCCATCGAGAACAGTTCCAGCGCTCTCAGAAACGCCTCGACAGCACCTTCGCTCTGGCGGTGCAGCACAAAGCCGAACAGACCCGATGCGCCGCTGTAATCGCGTGTCCAGATGGCGTGGTCAGGGTGATCGGGCAGGGCAGGGTGAAGCACCTGCGCGACCTGCGGACGGGCGACCAGCCATTCGGCCAGCGCCAGCCCGGCCGTCTGATGCGCAGCAAGGCGAACCGGCAGGGTCCGCAGCCCGCGCAGTGCTGCGTAAGCCTCTTCCGGACCGAGCGAGATGCCCCAGTCTTCGGCGCAATCGGTCAACCGCTGTGCAATGGCACCGTCGCGGCACATCACTGCGCCGCCAAACGCATCGGAATGGCCAACCGCATATTTCGTCAGCGCCTGAACCGAGATATCGATGCCGAGATCAAGCGGCTGGCAGAACAGACCGCCCGACCATGTGTTGTCCATCACGGTGACAAGACCGCGGGCCCGGGCCACATCGGCAATTGCAGGGGCGTCCATCACCTCGAAGGTCAGCGATCCCGGTGATTCGAGATAGATCGCGCGGGTGTCGGCATGGATCAGGCTTTCGATCCCGGCCCCGATGCGTGGCGCAAACCGCGTGACCTCAACCCCCATCGCCTTCAGACGCCGCTCACAGAACCGCCGTGTCGGACCATAAAGCGTGTCAGCGATCAGCACATGGTCGCCGCACCGGACCATGGCGGCAATCGCAAGTGCGCAGGCCGCAAGGCCCGAGGGTGCGAGCCGGACATGTTCAGCCCCCTCAAGTGTGGCCAGTGCGTCTTCCAGTTCCCTCTGGACCGTCAGCCCCATCCGGCCATAACCAGGCCTGGCATCGTAAAGCGCGTCAGGATCATCGAACAGAACCGTCGATGCGCGTTCGACAGGCGGGTTGACCGTCGGCGGGCTGAGCCGCGCACGGCGGGTATGGACAAGGCGGGTCGCGGGACGCTTCTCGCTCATCGGCTGCCGGTGGCGATCGGACGGGTGCCGCCCTCGGCCCACTCGCTCCACGAGCCATCATAGACAGCTGCGTCATCCCTGCCGATTGTTGCCAGCGCCAGCGCAAGGATACAGGCGGTGATGCCCGAGCCGCAGGTCGTCACCACTGGCCCTGAAGGAATGTCCGCAAACAGTTGTTCCAGCTCCGCAGCCGGCCTGATCCGGCCCTGCGGGGTCAAGACGCTCGAAGCGGGAATGTTGCGACTGCCGGGAATGTGACCGGAGGCAAGACCTTCGCGCGGCTCCGGTTCCTCGCCGGTGAAACGTCCCGCAGGACGCGCATCCAGAATCGAGTTTGGCGCAGTTTCCGACAGTTTTTCGACCTGATCGACTGACTTCAGCAGGTCGCCGCGCAGACGCGCCGTAAAATGGCGTTCGGCCGGGACAGGCGGCATGTCCTCGATCTCACCGCCGATCGCCTGCCAGCCGGCCCAGCCGCCATCCAGCACCCGCACGTCAAGAACGCCCATGGCGCGCAGCATCCACCACGCGCGCGCGGAGGCGCAAAAGCCATTGCGGTCATAGACGATGATGCGGTTGCCATCGCCGATGCCCAGGTGCCGCGCGCGGGAGGAAAACAGGATCGGGCTGGGAAATGTGTGGGGCAGGGGAGCGTCAGGGTCTGCGACAGCTTCGATATCGAAAAATACCGCGCCGGGAATATGCGCCTCCTCATAGGCCGCGCGCGCAGCGCCCTGCTCATGAGTCCAGGGCGGAAACCATGTGGCCTCGACGACGCGCAGGTCCGGAGCCTCGATATTTTCAGCCAGCCATTGCGGCGTGACCAGCGGCGAAGAGGTCTGATCGGTCATGTCTGCTCCATCCATGGCGGCACCGGCAGGTCTTTCGAGCGAAGGAAGTCCGGATTGTAGAGTTTTGACTGATACCTGTTCCCATAGTCACACAGGATCGTCACGATCGTGTGGCCGGGCCCAAGCTCGCGCGCCATGGCGATCGCGCCGGCAACATTGATCCCGGCCGAACCACCAAGACAAAGGCCTTCCTCAAGCACAAGATCGAACAGGATACGAAGCGCTTCCGCATCCTCGCAGCGATAGGCGTGATCGACCTTTAGCCCTTCCAGGTTACCGGTGATGCGGCCCTGACCGATTCCTTCGGTGATCGATGTACCCTCGGCTTTGAGCTCGCCATGCGCGTAATAATTGAACAGCGCAGCTCCGCCGGGATCAGCGATCCCGATTCTGACATCCGGTTTGCGTGCGCGCAGGGCTTCAGCAACGCCGGCGAGCGTGCCACCCGAGCCAACCGCACAGATAAAGCCGTCGAGCTTGCCGTCGGTCTGCGCGAAGATTTCCGGCCCGGTTGTCTCGGCATGGGCGCGCCGATTGGCAGTATTGTCGAATTGATTGGCCCAGATCGCGCCGTTTGGCTCCGTTTCGGCAAGTTCCTGCGCCAGCCGGCCGGAATACCGCGCATAGTGATTGGGGTTGGAGTAGGGCACCGCATCGACCTCGACCAGCTTTGCGCCGAGTATGCGAATGGCATCCTTCTTTTCCTGGCTCTGGGTGCGTGGAAACACGATCACGGTGCGATAGCCCAGCGCGTTTCCGACCAGCGCCAGTCCGATACCGGTATTTCCAGCAGTGCCTTCAACAATCGTGCCGCCGGGCCGCAGTGCGCCCGTGGCCTCGGCGTCGCGGATGATACCGAGCGCAGCACGGTCCTTGACCGATTGTCCGGGATTGAGGAACTCCGCCTTGCCGAGAATTTCGCAGCCAGTCTCTTCAGACGCGCGGCGCAGACGGATGAGAGGCGTGTTACCAATCGCATCAATAACGGAACCGAGTATGGTCATGGGCGCTTTCTTTTTCGACGGCATTGGAGACAGCGCAAGGCTATTGGCGCGGCGGGCCGAAGACAAGTCACCTGGCGGCAAATGATCCGCTTTGCGCTGAACGGCGTAGACACAGCGTAATTCACTTCAACTGCCGGAGGCTGCTCGGTTTGACTTGCAATGAAGACTATACGGCATTTATGCTCGATCATGCCGCTGGGTCACTTGCTGGCCCATTGCTGCTTGCGGGGGATGTTCACATTGCGCTCAGCGCGCAAGGGCAAGCAATGGCGTCGCATTGGGATATGATCGCCGGGACCCTTCTGGAAACCGCGCCAACCGATAGTTGCTCGCATCCGCGCCAAAAACCGAAGGCGCGTCCCGCCCGGGCGCTGGATTCGCCAGATGATATCCGGCAACGCGCAGGCGAGGTTCGCTGGCGGCGCGGGCTGAGCGGCGTGCGATATGCTCCGGCAGGCGTGCGGGGCTGCGAATTCATGCAGCTACAGCCCGGACAGGCCGTTCCGCGCCATAATCATTCCACAGTTGAAGCGACAATTGTCCTCAGCGGATGGCTTGACGTCGATGGCGAAATGTTCGGCGTCGGAGACCTTGCACTCGGCTTGCCGGGCCAGCCACACAAACCCGCCGCGCGCGGAAACGAGCCTTGCATCTGTTTTGTTGCGCGCGGTGACAAACCCTTCTGGAGGTTCAGTTGATCGCTTTTTTCCGACCGCTTGTGATGGTCTGTCTGATTTTGCAGGCTGGCGCGCTTGCCGCAGTTGCCGACAGTCTCGTCGAGAGCGCGCCCGGACCGCGCGAACTTGTCTGGCAACCCAAGGCTGGAGACGTCATCCATTTCGATGTCCAGCGCAATGGCACCGATTTCGGGTCACACATTGTCAGCTTCGAGGCCGGCGCGCCGGGTCAGATGCGCGCGATCGTGGATGTCGATCTGAAAGCCGGCATCGGCCCGATCACGCTTTATCGTTACGCGCTGGATGTCGAGGAGGTCTGGCAGGACGGCTATGTCCAGAGCGTTGAAGGCAGGGTCAACAAGGATGGCACCCGCAAATCTGTGTTCGCGCAGCGCCGGGGCTCAGCCCTGTCGGTGGAGGGAACCGACTTCCGTGGCGAACTGCCGGGCGACATTATTCCCGCCAGCCACTGGAACATCGCGCAGATGCAGGCCGACAGCATCCTTTCGACAGAAAGTGGTGAGGTGCTGGATATCACCGTGAGCGCGCTTGGCCGCGAACAGGTCGGGGCCGGCGGCACGGTTGTTGATGCACGCAAGTTCCTCATGGACTCCGATATCGATGTGACCCTTTGGTATGACGATCAGGCCCGCTGGGTGAAGCTTGCCTTTGAGGCTCGCGGCCAGAATATCGAATACGTCCTGCGCAAGCTCTACTGAAAGATGGGCACACTTCGACTTGTTCTTGGCGATCAGCTGTCGCCTGATATTTCATCGCTGCGCGGCGCTGACCGGGACGTTGATCTTGTCCTGATGGCGGAGGTTGCCGAGGAAGCGACCTATGTGCGCCATCACAAGCAGAAGCTTGTGCTGGTCTTTTCGGCGATGCGCCATTTTGCTGAGGAACTGCGCGCTGCTGGCTGGCAGGTGCGCTATGTTCGGCTCGATGAAACCGGCAATCGCGGCAGCCTGAAGGCGGAAACCGCGCGTGCACTTGCCCGTGAGCACAGTCTCGACAAGGTGGTCATCACACGCCCCGGAGAGTGGCGCCTGTTAAGCGACATGCAGACTTGGTCCGATACGCTTGGGTGCCCCGTCGATCTGCGCGAGGACAGCCGATTTCTGGCCTCAACCGGGCAGTTTGAAGAATGGGCGCAGGGTCGCAAGAGCCTGCGCATGGAGTATTTCTACCGTGATATGCGCCGGCGTACCGGGCTTCTGATGCAGCCCGACGGACAACCGGCCGGGGGAAAATGGAACTATGATGCAAGCAACCGCAAGGCGCTGCCCGCCGGCCGCCTGACGCCGCCGCGAGCCTGTTTCGAACCCGACAGCACGACCCGCGATGTGATCGCAATGGTGAGCGAGCGATTTGCAGGCCATTTCGGCTCACTCGACAGGTTTGAATGGGGCGTGACCCGGCACGAGGCCGAGGCCGCGCGCGATCACTTCATCGCCGACATCCTTCCGGGTTTTGGCGAGCACCAGGATGCGATGGCGCATGGCGAAGCCTTCATGTGGCACGCGCTGGTCTCATCCTATCTCAATCTCGGCCTGCTGGGGCCGCTCGACATCTGCCGCAGGGCCGAGCAGGCCTGGCGCGATGGACTTGCGCCATTGAATGCGGTGGAAGGCTTCATCCGCCAGATCATCGGCTGGCGCGAATATGTGCGCGGGCTCTACTGGCTGAAAATGCCGGACTATCGCGAGACCAATTATTTCAAAGCCAACCGCAAGCTTCCGGACTTCTACTGGACCGGAAAGACCGACATGCGCTGTCTGGGCGAGGCGGTGCGACAGACGCGCGATCATGCCTATTCCCATCACATCCAGCGGCTGATGCTGACCGGCAATTTCGCCCTGCTGGCCGGTATCCATCCCGATGAGATCAATGAATGGTACATGATCGTCTATGCTGACGCTTACGAATGGGTGGAACTGCCCAACACCCATGGCATGGCGATTTATGCCGATGGCGGAATGATGGCGTCGAAGCCCTATGCGGCGAGCGCCAATTACATCAACAAGATGTCGGATTTCTGCAAGACCTGCCGCTATGATCCCGCCCGGCGCACCGGCGAGCAGGCCTGCCCTTTCAACGCGCTATACTGGAGTTTCCTTGATCGCCACCGCGACACACTCGCCGCGAACGGGCGAATGGGACTGGCACTGAAAAATCTCGACCGGATTGCGCCCGCCGAAATGCAGGAAATGCGCGCGCAGTCCGGGCAATTTCTCGACGAGATTGGCGCGTCTCTGCGCGAATAGGGCGGTTTGCGGCCACCTCGCAGTGTTGCCCAATCTCCTCAGTGTGGCGATTGGGTGACAAAGGGAAAATCCGCGTTTAAGAGATTTCCGGTGCGATACGGACTTAACCCCGCAGCCTCACAGGCCGGCTGGACGCTGTTCCAGGCGCTTTTCTTCATTGCCACCTTGCTGGCAGTGGTCGCGACATTTGCCGCGATTTCAGGTGTCAGCCCGATTGATCCGACACAGGGGCGCATTGGCGGATTGCTGGGTGTGAACTTCATCCTGATTGCGATCCTCGGCTGGATGAATGTGCGGCGATATCTGGACATGCGCGGAGCAACACGCGCGCTTGGCAGTCACCGTCTCGCACGCCGCTTCCTGTTATTGTTCAGCGTCTCGGCAATCGTACCCGCCGCTGTGGTTGCACTGTTTCTCGGAGTGACAATCACGCGCGGGCTCGACAACTGGTTCAATTCCCGGATCGACACGATCGTTGAGGACACCGCCGAAGTGGCGCGCGAAAATTTCACTGTTTTCGCAGAAACGCTCGACACCGATATCCAGCTCATGGCGGGCGATCTTGACAATGCTGCCGAAGGATTGCGCTCGGGCAATGCACTCTACCGCGCTTATCTGAAGGCGCAGGCAGCCCTGCGCGAATTCGCCATGGCCTGGATCGTCGATGGCAATGGCTCGATCCTTGTCGCGCCGGATATCCGAAGCGATTTTCCGTTCATCACGCCGCCGGCGGTCGCATTCGAAGATGCAAAAGCCGGCCAGATTGCGCAGACGCTGTATGAGCGCTCAGGGCTGGCCACCGGGCTTGTCGCCCTGCAAGAGAATGAAGATTCCTATCTTTACGTCTATAAGCCGTTTGATCCGGCGCAGCTGGCACAGATGCGACGTGCCGAAGCGGCACTGACGGATTATCGCGCCGCCAAGACACGTTCCGGTCGCCTGCAATGGCTGTTTGCGCTGGCCTATGTCCAGCTTGCTGCGCTTGTCCTGTTGCTGTCGGTGCGTCTTGCACTGGTCGCGGCCCGTCAGATCACCGAACCGATTGGCCGGCTTGCCGAAGCCTCAGTGGCTGTGCGCGAGGGCGATCTCAGCGTGCGTGTGCCCGCCCCGCGCGTGCGTGATGAGGTTCACCATCTGACCCTGAGTTTCAACACCATGACGGAGCAGCTTGGCCAGCAACGCGAAGCGCTTGTTCAGGCCCGAAAGGACGCTGAAGACCGCCGCCAGTTCGTCGAAACCCTGCTGGCGGAAGTCAGCGCTGGCGTGATTCGCACCGATCCGGACCTGCGGGTGACGCTGGCCAATCGTTCGGCTGAAACCCTGCTTGGCGCAGCAGACCTCGACGGGGCTCTTCTGGGTGAGGTTGTGCCTGAATTTGCGCCCTATGCGCGCGAGGTGATTGAACGGGGCACCCCGATTGATGCCTCTCATGACCTCAGGATCGATGACGCGGTGCGCAATTTCCGGCTCAAGGCGGTGCGCGAGCCGACGGGTGGGTGCGTTCTGACGTTCGACGACACAACCCGCATGGTTTTTGCCCAGCGCCAGATCGCCTGGCGCGATGTGGCCCGGCGGATCGCCCATGAGATCCGCAATCCGCTGACCCCGATTGCGCTGTCAACCGAAAGGCTGCGGCGGCGTTATGCACGCCAGATCAACGATGATGACGGTGTTTTCGAGCGCTGTCTCGACACGATCATGCGGCAGGTTTCCGACATCGACCGAATGGTCCAGGAGTTTTCCAGTTTCGCGCGGATGCCCAAGCCGTCAGTTGCCGAATTCGACATGGTGAAATTGCTGCGCGGGATTGGCTTTTCGCAGGCTGTGGTGACGCCGGATGTCAGGATCGATATTCAGTGTGAAGCCGAGGCGCTGAATTATTCCGGCGACGAACGCTTGCTCGGGCAGGCTCTGACAAATCTGCTGAAGAATGCTGCTGAGGCGATTGAGCGCCTTCCGGCACAAGACGAAGTCAGCGGGAAGATCGGGATCAAACTGCGCGCTCAGCCGGCAGGCGATGGGCTGGAGCTTGACATTGAAGACAACGGCCCCGGTTTTCCGCACGATGCCCGCGAGCGGCTGATGGAGCCTTATGTGACCACACGCGAAAAAGGTACCGGGCTCGGACTGGCGATCGTCAACAGGATCATCATGGATCATGGCGGATCGGTTTCGCTGCATGATCGCGCCGATGGACGCCGCGGGGCCCATGTCCGGATCATCCTGCCGCACCCGCAATCACCGAACGCCTCCGCAGCGCGTTCCGAGACGGAGGAAGCTTTTGTATGAGTACCGATATCCTGATCGTGGATGACGAGCCTGATATTCGCGAGCTGATTGCCGGCGTCCTTGAGGATGAGGGCTATTCTGTTCGAACCGCAGCGACCGCCGAGCGCGCACTGGAGGAAGTGCGCCAGCGTGCGCCTGGACTTGTCGTGGTCGATGTCTGGCTACAGGGCTCGGACATGGACGGGCTGTCGCTGCTGAGGTTCCTGAAATCGGTTGATGAACTGATGCCGGTGATCGTGATTTCCGGCCATGGGAATATCGAAACAGCAGTCGCGGCGATCCGGCGCGGTGCTTATGATTTTATCGAAAAGCCGTTCAAGGCCGACCGCTTGCTGCACCTGATCGAGCGTGCGCTGGAATCGGCCCGCCTGAAGCGCGAGAATGCGACCTTGCGCACGCTGAGCGGTTCGAGCGAGGAATTTGTCGGCGCAAGTCCGGCTGCCGTGGCTCTGCGCGCATCGATCGACAAGCTGGCACCAACCAATACAAGGGTGATGGTGCAGGGGCCGGCCGGCGTCGGCAAGGAACTTGTCGGACGGTTGATCCACGAAAATTCCACGCGCGCCTCCGGGCCTTTTGTCGTCGTTAATGCCGCGTCGATCGATCCCGATCGGATGGAGCATGCGCTTTTTGGGGAAGAGGACAATCAGGGCCGTCCCCTGCGCATCGGGCATTTCGAAAAGGCGCACAATGGCACGCTGTTGCTTGACGAAGTGGCAGACATGCCGCGTGGCACACAGAACAAGATCCTGCGGGTTCTCACCGAACAGCGGTTCCAGCGGGTTGGCGGGCGCTCCGATGTGAAAGTGGATGTGCGGGTGATGTCGGCCACAACGCGGGACCTGCCGGCGGAAATCGCAGCGGGCCGCTTTCGTGAGGATCTGTATTACCGGCTTGCAGTCGTGCCGCTGCGTGTTGCGCCGCTGTCAGAACGCCGGGACGATATACCAGCACTCGTGGGTCATTTCGCCGAGCGGATTGCAGACA
Source organism: uncultured Hyphomonadaceae bacterium (assembly GCA_964442925.1). Taxonomy (GTDB): domain Bacteria; phylum Pseudomonadota; class Alphaproteobacteria; order Caulobacterales; family Hyphomonadaceae; genus UBA5336. Next base: position 12,543 of record CAYUEM010000006.1, on the reverse strand, counting down.
GTTCCGGGCTTGGTGCGCGCCGCTTTTCCGACAAGGCGCTCGCCGTCCTGCAAGCGATGGAATGGCCGGGTAATGTCCGCCAGTTGCGCAATCTGGTGGAGCGTATCTTGATCCTGTCACCTGCCGACGCCACCCGGCCGGTCGGGGTTGATGAACTGCCGAGAGAAGGCGACGCTGGCGCGGGCGCTGACGGGCTTGTCGGCTCGACGGATCTGGTGGGCATGTCGCTGCGTGATGCGCGTGAACAGTTCGAACGCGAATATCTTGCGCTGCAGATCACACGGTTCAACGGCAATATCTCCCGAACCGCCGAATTCATCGGCATGGAGCGATCCGCACTGCACCGAAAATTAAAGGCTCTTGGTGTTCAGTCTGCCCAGGTGCGCCATGACAACGGCGACATCGGCTGAAAGGCTGGAAGATGAAAGTCATCATATGTGGCGCCGGGCGGGTGGGGCAGGGCATTGCGCAGCGGCTCGCCCAAGAGCACCACCATATCACGATTGTTGACGCCAATCCGGCACTTGTCGATGAGGTTTCAACCGATCTCGACGTGCGTGGAATCGTTGGTCATGCCGCCTATCCGGACGTGCTCGCCAATGCGGGCGCTGAAGACAGCGAAATGATCATCGCGGTCACCCAATATGACGAAATCAACATGGTGATCTGCCAGATCGCGCACACGTTCTTCAACGTCAGCAAGACCATCGCAAGGGTGCGCGCGCGCGCCTATACCGACAAGCGCTGGCGTGACCTGTTTTCCAGGGAAGGCCTGCCGATCGACATGGTGATTTCGCCGGAACGCGAAGTCAGCCGGGCGATCGTGCAGCGGCTGCGGATGCCCGGCGCGGCCATGGGGGCTGAATTTGCAGGTGGACGCGTGCATTTGCTGATGCTGGACATCGAGCGCGACAGCCCGCTGGTCGAGACCACGGTTGACCAGATACCCGGCCTGTTTCCTGACCTTCGCGCGCGCGTCATCGCCATTGGCCGCGGTGAGCGCCTGCAGGTGCCGCGCTCCAATGACAAGCTGGTAACAGGCGAGCGTGTGTATATCGCCGTGCTCAATGAAGACACATCGCGGCTCAACTCGATTCTTTCGATTGATGAGCGCGAGAACCGGCACGTGACCATTATCGGGGCGGGTGCTGTCGGTTTTTATCTCGCCGAAGAGCTGGAAAAGAACCGGCAGTTGCGCGTTCGCCTGATCGAGAAGGATGCCGGGCGCGCCAACCGGGCCGTTTCGGAACTCAAGCGCACCATCGTGATCCATGGCGATGGGCTTGATCGCGAAATTCTCGAAGAGGCCGGCGCCATGAGCACCGACTATCTTATCGCGATAACCGACGATGACCGCACCAATCTGATGGCCTGCAATCTCGCCAAGCGCGCAGGTGCCCGGCAAACCATGGCGCTGGTCAACGAGCCGTATCTGATGGCGCTCAGAAAGGATATGCGCGTGGATGCGATCATCGACCCGCGTGCGCTCACCGTCTCGCAAATCCTGCGCAAGATCCGGCGCGGCAGGATCAAGGCCTTGCGTTCACTGGAAGACGGGCGCGCAGAAGTGATCGAGGGGGTGGTCTCGGAAACTTCACCCCTGATCGGTCAGTCGCTTGGCTATGACGAATTGCCTGACGGCATCACTGCGGTTGCCATACGGCGCGGCGATGAGGTGATCTTTCCGTCGTCAAAAACGGTCGTTGAGGCCAATGACCGGCTGATCGTCCTGTTCGAACAGCAGATGACACGCAGCGTGGAAGAATATTTCAGGGTCAGCGCGGAATTTTTCCACTGATCGGAAAAGGGAAGGGCCGGGCGTAACTGGCCCGCAGCGCGATGAATTATAACAGTATTCTCCGTATCCTGTCCTTTCTTGGCCTGATCCAGTCAGCATTGTTGCTATTGGCTGCAAGCGTTGCACTGGCCCTTTCCGAATGGGAGGCGTTGCTGGCCTTCGGGCTTGCGTTATTCTTCGTCAGTGTGGTGTCGACAAGCCTTTTGCTGCTGATACCCAAGCCGACCCGGCGCGCGACCTCGCGTGATGGGCTCGGCACTGTCCTTCTGTGGTGGGTGCTGGCATCGGCATCGGGCGTTTTGCCGTTCATTTTCCATGCCCCGCCGGGCGCTGTCCTGCTGGTCTGGCATGAGGTGGTGTCATCCCTGACAATGACTGGCCACGCCGTTCTGCCACTGGCCCGTGAGGACTGGCCGGTTTCACTGATTGTCTGGCGCGGACTGTTGCATCTGGCCGGTGCGATGGCCAGTCTGGTCACCGCCGCCAGCGTGTTTGCCGCGCTCAATCTTGGCGGTCCGGGCATTCATCGCACGGTCCTGTTTACCCAGCCGGAGGGCAGCTTTTTCGAGGCGATCCCGAGAGTGGCGGTGGCGGCGGCGCTGGCACTGTTCAGTCTGACGCTGGTCGTGTTTATCAGTCTTGCGATGGCCGGCCTGCCGCTCGGGTTGGCGCTGGCTGATGCTGTCAGCGTCGCCACAACCGGGCTGGTGCTTCCCGGACGCGCCGAAATGGCACCTCTCAGCGGCTGGCATGGATTGATCATGTTTGTCGGCCTGGTCCTCTCGACCATTGGGCTGGCTGCAGCGCTGGAAGCGCGGGCCGGGCGCTGGCGGGCCGTGCTGCGCGATCCGGAAGGGCTGACCTTCCTTGTCATGGTGCTGGTGATTGTCGCAGCGATGATACTTGCAGGCCATGGCATTTTCGAGAGCTTCGGCCTGACCGTCAGCCAGCAATCAACTGCAGGCCTGCCGCTCAGCGATCCGGCCGCGATGGCTGAGATACCGTTGCCAGTGCTGCTCCTGCCGACGCTTGTCGGGGGCGCTGCATTGTCAACCGCTGGCGGGATCAAGCTGGCGCGCCTTGCCTTGCTCGTCGGGCGCGCGGGCGAGGAGGTTTCACGGCTGGGCTATCGCGATGCCCTCGTGACGATGCATTATCGCGACCGGACGCTGAAAGAAAGCGCGGTGATTGGTGTCTGGGTTTATCTCGTCGCATATACAATCGTCGTGGCGACCGGCCTGGGCGCCCTTGCCTTCGTCGGTCTTGATTTCGAACCGGCCCTGTCGACCACTATTGGTTTGCTGTCGAATGCGGGCAATCTGGTTGCGATTGACGCCGATGCGGAGTTCGCTGCGAGCCATCTGATCGCCAGTGTTCTGATGATACTCGGGCGCCTGGAAGTGATCGCGCTCCTGCCTGCCTTGTCATTGAGCTTCTGGCGCGGTTAGGCCAATTGACGGGCGCTGCACTCTTGCCTCTTTGCGCCAATGGCTTTAGCCGATGCGAAACCCGTAAAAAATTGGACGCTGGATAAAATGTCGACCGACAAGAAACAGAATTTGCAGGACACTTTTCTCAATGCCGTGCGCAAATCCCGCACGCCGCTGACCGTGTTCCTCGTCAATGGCGTCAAGCTTCAGGGGGTTGTGACCTGGTTCGACAATTTCTGCGTGCTGCTGCGCGGAGACGGGCGCCCGCCACAGCTTGTTTACAAGCATGCCATTTCAACCATCGCGCCGAATGCCCATGTCCAGTTGTTTGACGAAGACGTGGCTGAAGAAGACAAGGCTTGAACCAAAACCTGATCGAGAATGCAGATCCGGTCGAGCGGGCCGGTTGCATCATCCCCTGGCAGTTCCCGCAGACGCGTCCGGGTGAAGGGCGCATCCGCGAAACCACTGGCCTGATTGATGCTCTCGGTTGCCAGACCGCCTTTGTCGAACCGGCGCAATTGCGCGCGGCCAGCCCGTCGCATCTGCTTTCCAGCGGCGTGATGCAGCGTCTGGCCGGCCAACTTGGGGACGCTGACTGCACGCTTTGCGTGATCGACGGCGCACTGAGCCCGGTCCAGCAGCGCAATCTGGAACGCGCGCTGAAGGTCAAGGTGATTGATCGCACCGGGCTGATCCTGGAGATATTCGGCCTGCGTGCGCGCACCCGAGAGGGCCGTTTGCAGGTTGAACTGGCGCGGCTGAATTATGAACGCTCAAGGCTGGTGCGCACCTGGACCCATCTGGAGCGCCAGCGCGGTGGGCGCGGATTTCTTTCCGGACCGGGCGAGAGCCAACTCGAAGCCGACCGGCGGATGCTCGACAGCACGCTGAAGGGCCTTCAAGCCGACATTGCAGATGTGCGCCGCACCCGCGGTCTTCAGCGTGAGGGCCGCGTGCGTGCCGGGACACCGGTGATCGCGCTTGTTGGATATACCAATGCCGGCAAATCGACACTGTTCAACCGGCTCTCCGGCGCAAATGTCATGGCCCGCAATATGCCCTTTGCGACCCTCGACCCGACCATTCGGCGGATGGACCTGCCCAATCTTGGCGAGGCTGCTCTGGTCGATACGGTCGGATTCATCACTGATCTGCCGACCCATCTGATCGACAGTTTCCAGGCCACACTTGAAGAGGCAATGCAGGCGGACCTGCTCTTGCTTGTCCGTGACCGCGCCAGCGACACCGATGAAGACCAGCGCCGCGATGTGATGACCGTGCTGGCGGGTCTTGAGGCGGATGCCGGAACGGCGATGCCGCCGCTGATCGAGGTCTGGAACAAGGCCGATCTCATGGACGCCGAGCGCAAGACCGCTCTCGCGCTCGCGGCCAGCCATGCAGAGAACCCTGTTGCCGCGCTGGTTTCTTCGACAACGGGGCTGGGCATTGGCGCGCTGCTCGCCCGGATCGAGACGGAATTGCTGAAGGACAGCCAGGTGATTTCCGTCTCGATCCTGCCGCAGCAGGGTGAGGCGCGTGCCTGGCTGCACGCAAATGGCGACGTGCTGGACGAGACCAGCGACGAGACCGGCTGCTCGCGGCTGGTTGTGCGTCTGCCTGAAGGGGCGGCGGGGCGTTTCCGCGCCCGCTTCCCGCTATTGGATGTCAGCGGCGGTGAAGCCGCTCATGCAGCACCATCGGGGAAATGGTCGCCTGAGTGAAGACATCGAGCGCATAAAACCACTGGCGCAGCCAGATTTCAGCGAAAAGAGACATGGGCGTTCCTCCGTAAAAGCGGGCCCCGTCTTTTGACTCGATTTTTGATCGGGGCACCGATGCGTGAAGTTTCGCACAGACAAGTTACGGTAAGGTAAGGATCGGCTTTCGGAAAACGGGTTTCATTCTCAGCGCGAAACCGGATGTGCATTTTTCTCCTCGCGCTTGACCGCCTGCCAGAGCGCTTCCTGCTCTTCAAGCGACAGCTCGGAAAAATCAGTGCCCGTTTCGCGCGCGGCGGCTTCCATCGCGCGGAAACGGCGTTCGAACTTGTCATTGCCCCTGCGCAGCGCAGTTTCCGGATCGACCTTCAGCCGACGCGCGAGATTTGCGCAAACAAACAGGACATCGCCGATTTCCTCTTCAATCGCAGCTTCATCGCCATCGGTCATGGCTGCTCGCACTTCACCGATTTCCTCATCGAGCTTGCCGAAAATGTCCTCTGGCGCTGTCCAGTCAAAACCGGTGCGGGCGGCACGCTTCTGCAGCTTTTCAGCGCGCATCAGGGCCGGCAGGGCATAGGCCACGCCATCAAGGGCACTCTGCGCGGATTTGCCGGCGCGTTCCTGCGCTTTCATCTCTTCCCAGGCCAGCGTCTGGGCTTCCGCATCGCGGCCATCGCTTTTCGCAAACACATGCGGGTGCCGCCGGATCATCTTATCCGCAATGGCTTCTGCGACATCCTCGGCATTAAAATGCTCGCTCTCGCTGGCCATCTGGCTGTGAAAGGCGACCTGGAACAGCAGATCGCCAAGCTCATCGCGCAGCTCTCCCATATCGCCATGCGCAATGGCTTCGGCAACCTCATAGGCTTCCTCGATCGTATATGGCGCGATTGAAGCAAAATCCTGCTGCAGATCCCAGGGGCAGCCGCCGTCGGGGCTGCGCAGTTTTGCCATGATCGCAAGAAGACGCGCAAAGGCTGCACCCGCACGTTGCTGCGGATCGGTTGGGGAAGGGGGCAGGGACATGGGCATTGCACTTTCCGTCATCGACGCACCGAAGCGCCAAATCCGACATGGTTTGGCGCTTGCACGCAGGCTTGTCCAGAAGCCAGCCAGCCAAGCAAGGCATATCAGCGCAGCCCCATCGCCCAATCGCATAATCGATATTATGGGAAATTATGGAGTGTCGGTCTCGATGATCATTCCATCATATCCGGCCTCAACGCCGTCAGGCAGTTCGGCCCGCAGTGTGTGGTAATCCATATCGACATGCAGGTTGGTCAGAACCGTGCGCGCGGCACCGACCTCGCGGGCCCATTCAAGCGCCTTGTCGAGATGAGCATGTGTCGGATGCGGCTTGTAACGCAAGGCATCAACAATGAACACTTCAGCGCCCTTGTAAGCGTTGATCGCTGCCGGGCAGAGATCGCTGACATCATTGGCATAGACGATGGGTCCAATCCGGAAACCGAGCGAGCGGATGCTGCCATGCGCCTGAGCAACCGGCAGCAGCGCAATCTCCCCGCCCGGCCCGTAAACAGCAAACGCTTTCCCCGGCTCAATCAGCGGCTGCAGGTCGAGTATCGGCGGATAAGCGCCCTGACCTTCGAAACAATATCGAAATTTCGCCGTCAGTGTTTCATGGGTCGGGCTGTCCATATAGCAGGCCAACTGACGGCGCATGCGCAGCGCGATCACGCGGACATCGTCGATACCATGGGTCTGGTCAGCATGGTCATGGGTGTAGACCAGCCCATCGAGCGCATCGATACCGACCATCAACATCTGCTCGCGAAAATCCGGGGCCGTGTCGATCAGGACGCGGGTCGGACGCGGCGCGGCAACGGCCAAAAGCTCGACAAGGACAGAGCAGCGCATCCGGCGATTGCGCGGCTCGGCGGGGTCGCAGACGCCCCAGTCATTGCCGATCCTCGGCACCCCGCCCGAAGACCCCGTCCCCAGCAGCGTCAGGCGCAATCGCCCGGTCATGCGCTGACCCGCGCAAACAGCCGCAAGGCGTTGTCGTGCGTGATCTCCAGTATCTCCTCCAGCTCGCGGCCATGCAGCCGGGCCAGTGCGGCACCGACATCGGCCAGAAAGGCCGGCTCATTGCGCCGCCCGCGATGTGGCACCGGGGCGAGATATGGGCAATCGGTTTCAAGGATAACCCGGTCAAGCGGCACTTTGGCGATCACCTCGCGCACATCACGGGCGTTCCGGAATGACAGGATGCCGGACACCGAAACATAACCGCCGCGTTCCAGCCCGGTTCGGGCCAGTTCCCAGCTGCCCGTATAGCAGTGCAGCAGGGGCAGGAAGGCCCCACGCTCATATTCCTCAATCAGGATTTGCGCGACGTCCGCGTCGGCCTCGCGCGTGTGCAGGATGACCGGCAGGCCGGTTTCGCGTGCTGCCGCGATATGCACGCGCAGGCTGCGAAGCTGATCGTCCTGCGGGCTGTAGCGATAATGGAAATCGAGCCCGGTCTCGCCAATCGCAACAACCTCGCGCGCGCCGGCAGCTTCGATCAGGTCAGTTGCACTCAGCTCGGGAAAATCGCGCGCATGATGGGGATGCGTGCCGACGCTGCACCAGATGTCATCATGCGCCTGCGCGATCGCCTGCACTGCCGGGAAATTGTCGAACCGGTCACAGATCGCCAGCATCCGGCTGACCCCGGCAGCGCGTGCGCGCGCCAGCACATCGCCAAGGTCTTCGGCAAAGGCTTCGGCGTGCAGGTTCACATGCGTATCAAACATCAAACGAGGAATTAGACCGAAATGCGCGCTTTCTGAAGGGTCGAAACGATTTTCGCAGTGGTTTGTGCGCGATCCATCGTCATTTCCCGCGCCTGCGCCAGCAAGGCAGAGAGTGTCAGCCAGGTTTCGGCCAGTTCGTTGCGCTCTGATGCGCCCTGTTCGATCCGTTTCAGCAGGGTCTGGCTGAACGCATCGAATGCGGTCTCGCTCACTGACGCGGCCTCGATCGATTCGCTGAGCACGGCCGCACCCGGTGCCGGAAGTTCGCGCGCCAGCCGGTCAGCAGCCTGCACGGCGCGCCGCGAGGCCGGCTCGATCATCGCAAGGCCATGTCCGGGGCGTCCGTCAGCAATGGCCAGCAATGCGTCGTCGGCCCTTTGGCCCACCGCGTCGAGCGCAAGGCGCATATCATCATCACCCAGCCGCGATAGGCGGGCCCTGCGGCAACGCGAACGGATCGTCGGCAGCACCGGCTGATTTCCATGACTGATCAGCAGCAACAGACAATTGCGCGGCGGCTCCTCAAGCGTCTTGAGCAGCGCATTGGCACCAAACCGGTTGAGTTCGTCATAACTGTCGACAATACCAATCCGCCAGCCGCCAAGCGCGGGCCGGAGCTGAAAGAATTCCAGCAGCCGGGCAACCTCTTCCTTGCGGATGTCCTGAGGCAGTTTGCCCTTGTCGTCCGGCTTTCGCCTCAGCCAGATGCAATCGGGATGCGCGCCCGATATCAGTTTCTGCACCACCGCATCGTCTGCCGGGGCATCGAGCGGCGCGCTGTCCGGCCCTCTTGCGCCAAGCGCATAGGCACCGATGCGCTGTGCAAATATCGCCTTGCCAACGCCGGAAGGGCCTTCGATCAGCCAGCCATGATGCAGCCGCCCGGATGCAAATCCATCCAGAAATGCAGTTTCGACCGCCTGGTGGCCAAACAGGGGCCAGGCCGGCGCGCTCATTGTTCCGGCTCCAGCGATGGTGCGATCGCCTGCATGGCGCGCGCAGCGACCTCGTCAGGAGCAAGCCGCGCATTGATCAACCGGCAGCGCCCGGGCTCATCGCTGGCGATCTTGCGGAAACCCTCGCGCACATCACTGTGGAATTGCAGGTCGCGCATTTCGAACACATCACCACGACCTGTGCGCCTCGCACGCCGGGCGAGCAAAGCTTCAGGCGGCGCATCGAGGATGATTGTCAGGTCCGGACCGGTGTCGCCAACAATTGCCGTCTCCAACTGCCTGAGCAGGGCCATCGACACCCCGCCGCCGACAGACTGATAGACCCGTGTGGAATCGCTGAACCGGTCGCAGATGACCGCCTCGCCGGCCGCAAGCGCCGGACGGATCAGCTTTTCCAGATGGTCGGCGCGCGCGGCATTCATCAGAAGGGCTGTGGCCAGCGGTGAAAAGGCCTGACCCGCCGGAGGGTTGAGCACCAGCGAGCGGACCGCTTCGGCCAGCGGTGTGCCGCCCGGCTCACGGGTCGTGCGAACCGGAACACCGCGCTGTTTCAGCCGCTCCGCCAGCGCAGCCTGCAGGGTCGACTTGCCGCTTCCCTCACCGCCCTCAAGGCTTATGAACAGCCCGCGCCCGGTCAAGCTGCATCATCGCCTTCAATGCGCAGCCGCAAGCCTTCCAGCGCGCGGCTGACAAAACCCAGGCGGGGCACGTTTTCTGTCGCCAGCAACGGGACGCGCAGTTTTTCCTCATCGTCCATCGTGATCACAAGATGGGCAAGGGTCTGATTCTCGGCCACGGGTGCTTCGATCGGACCATCATAGACGATTTCCGTCTTGGCCAGCGGAAAGGCCCGTTTGTGCGCGCTCAGCCTGACCGGTTCTTCAAGCCGAAGACCCACTTCACGGCGCTCGCCCATGAACACTTTCAGTGCCGGCAAAGAGATCCTTTCCGGGTCCAGTGTGCGCGTCTCGAAACTGCTGAACGCCAGACGCATCAGTCTTTCAGCCTCACGCGCGCGCGCGCCTTGGCTTTCCATGCCGTTGAAGACGATGATGCGGCGCACACCGTTACGCTCGGCCGATGCAGCCAGCCCATAGCCTGACGCTTCGAGATGGCCGGTCTTCAGCCCGTCTGCGCCCTGCATCCGGCCCAGCAGGGGATTGCGGTTCGGCTGCGAAATGCCGCGCCACTCATATTCAGGTTCAGCATAAAGCGGATAGAATTCCGGGAATTCGGAAATCGTGTGGCGGGCCAGCCTTGCCAGGTCGATCGCTGAAATGTGGTGACCGGGATCATTCAGCCCGGTGACATTGCGGAAGCTCGCGCTGTCCAGTCCCAATGCACGGGCCGAACGTGTCATCTCTTCGGCGAAGGCCTCCTCGCTTCCCGCCAGCCCCTCGGCAAGCACGATGCAGGCATCATTTCCCGACAGGATGATCACCCCGCGCAGGAGCTCCGCCACGGTCGGCTGGTCGCCAATCGCCAGCCCCATGGTCGAACCGCCCGACGCCCATCCGCCTTTCTCCCAGGCATTCCGGGATGTCGTGAACGTATCCGTGAGGGCAATTTCGCCACTGCGCAGGCGCTCGAAAACCAGGTGCGCGGTCATCATCTTGGTCATCGAGGCGGGGATCATCTCCGCATCGCCATTTTTCGACCATAGCACCTCGCCGGTCGCATGATCGAGGATCACGGCATGGCTGGCTTCGCTGTCAATCAGCTGGGCATGTGCCGGCGCCAGCAAGATGGCCAGCGCAGCCAGAACCGGGATCAGGGACAGGCGCAGGGCGGTGATCACACGAAACTCCTTCTCATTGCCGGCTCTCCCGGTGAAAGAAGTCGGTTTCGCCCCCCCGCGTCAAGCGCCTGTGTCCAGCAATCGACCGGAAAGGCCGTCAGGCGCCCGTGGCTTCCGTCAGCACAATGCCATCGGCCAGCCCGCGCTGGGCCAGTTCGCCGCGCACCTGTTCGGCGCGAGAGCGCGAGGCAAACGGGCCAACACGCACGCGGAAGAAATCTGCATTGCGCACCCGTGCCTGTTCGATATCGACCGGCAGCGTGGCATCGAGAGAGGCGCGCAGCCGCTCGGCATTCGCGATATTCGCAAATGAACCCAGCTGGACGAAATGTCCCTGCATTCCCAGTGTCGGCGCAAGGTTGAGATCGGGCACCGGCAACGGGCTCTGGGCAATCACCGGCGCGGCGGTGATGGGCTGAATCTTGGGAGCATAGGTCTGCCCCGACGACGCTTGTGGCCCGCCAACTGCTGCCGGGCCAAGATAGCGCACACGCACCTGCGTCTGGCCTGCCGCCTCGAAGCCGAGAATCTCTGCGGCGCGGCGCGACACATCAATCATCCGGCCTTCGATGAACGGGCCGCGATCATTGACCCGCAGCACCACTTCCTGACCGTTTTTGAGATTGACGACCTGAACGAGGCTCGGCAGCGGCAGGGTCGGATGGGCAGCGGTCATCGCTTCCTGGTCGAAAATCTCACCATTCGCGGTCGGCTTGCCGTGAAAGCCCGGACCATACCAGGACGCGATACCGGTCTCGTCATAGGTCCGCCCGGCCTCCGGGCTGAAGCTGACACCGCGCACCGAATAGCTTGACGGTGCATCGACCGCCGCGACCGGAGCAGGCTTCTGCGCCGGTGTCGGGGGCTTTGCAGCAGCGATGCGCGCAGCTGTGGCGCGGGCATCGAAACCGCTCGATGTGATCGAGGGGTCAAGCCCATTGACCCCGCCTGAGGCGCGTGGCGGCTCGGTATGCGCATATCGGCGCGCCGCTTCCGGTGCAATCGCCGAAGTCGAGGATGAAAACGCCAGCGGTGCATCTGCCTCGACCTGTCGCACACCGTCGGTTCCATAGGCCAGTTCAGGCCGGTCGGGATAGCGGAACTCGATGCGTTTTCCGGTCTTGACTGCCGCAGGCGCGGCCTTCTTGCCGGACGCAGGCGCGGGCTGGTCGCCCTGCTCTGCATAGACAATTGGCGCAGGATCGCGCCGCGCCTCTGCCGGCGCTGCCATCACAATAGTTGTTGCCAGACAAAGCGCTGTGCCCTGCCGCCAGTTTTTCCGCTGATCTTTCAGACCATATTTCATTGCACCACACCTCATTCTGTAGGCGCCCGTTCCTGGTGGCCGATTGACCGGAACCGTGACGGGCTTCTCAGGTGATGTTCTTCACCCGCATGCCTGACGGTTTACCAGATCAGGTTGCATTTACAGTGAACGCCACAAGATAAACCGGCGCAAGCGCGTAACACATCATCAACTGTTTGCAGCCAGAGTCCCGGTTTGCGAGCGCCCTGCCCTTGCCATCCCCCCGGCTTGCGGCCTATGGCTTCCGCCCGCGCCTTCAAGGATGGGTGGCAGAGTGGTCGATTGCGGCGGTCTTGAAAACCGTTGAAGCGAGAGCTTCCGGGGGTTCGAATCCCTCCCCATCCGCCAGTTTTGCCGCAAGCGTGAACGCGGTTTGGCGGCGCGGAGACGGTCCGTTATGGCCCCGAGGCCTATTTGCTGGCCTGACCATCGACGGAAAGCGGGCCGCTGCTGGTCGAGGGCGATGTGGTGGAAGAGGGGCTGGTCGCTGCGCAGATCGAGTGATCGTGAGACTGCCGCCGGGTTGAAGTCAGGGCCAAACCGTTTAGGCTTGCGGCCATGACGGAGACTTCATTCAGGGACGAGCCCACGCGTTGGGATGCGCTCGTCGACGAAATGGTGGCCTTCCGGCGGGAGTTGCACCGCAATCCCGAACTCTCCTGGCATGAAACCGAGACGGCCGGGCGGATCCGGGACGGACTGGACCGCCTGTCCATCGCCTGGCGCGCCTGCGCCGATACGGGAACTGTTGCGACACTCGCGCCCAAGGCAA
>CAYUEM010000005.1:1267-33858 GCA_964442925.1 uncultured Hyphomonadaceae bacterium | reverse complement strand
CTCAAAAACCAATATAAACAAAGATAGACTCCTTTTCACTTCCACCACCTGAGCACTGGCCTTTTGCGCCCAGGTGGCTCAAATTGAGCAGAATATGCTCTAGATCAGACCAAGAACACTGAACGCCCGATCCTTCCAGACAAGAAGGATTCCGGAGATCGATGCGACCAGCAGGATGAAGCCGCTGCCAATCATGAACGGCGCGCCGACAAATGCCACCATGAGCTGTGGCATGGCGCGGTTGATAAAACCCAGACAAAGATTGTAAATCAGGCTGACGGCAACGAATGGCCAGGCTAGGATAATAGCAAAATTGAAGGCGCGCGCGAGACCGGCAACAAGTTCCGGGACGTCGAGACTGGCATCGAACCCCGGCAATCCGGCGTCGTAGCTTTTGACCACTTCGGCAAAAACCATAACGTGAAAATTCATCGTCAGAAGCAGTGCCGTTCCCGCAAGTGACAGCATGTTTGCCAGCACGGTCTGACTGTCGGAATGGGAAGCGACACCGACCAGCTGTGACAAGCCGATCATGTTGGCGATCACATTGCCTGCGATCGTCAGGATCCATGTCAATGCGCGCAGAAGCACGCCCATCTTCAGGCCGGTGATGATCTCGACCAGCATCGCCAGAACAAAGGGGCCAAAGGGCTCAATCGGGATGACCGGCACAACTCCTGTCGAAACCAGTGAGGCGGACAGCGCCAGCAGAACAAGGAGTTTCGAGCGCACCGACAGGAATTGTTCGCCAATTCCGGGGATGAGAAAAATGATCGGAGACAACCGCGCCAGCGCCAGCATGAAGCCCGTCAGGGCAGGCATCAACTGCGTGGTCAGTTCCGCCAACGCCTCCATCAGGCGACACCTGCGATGAAAGGCTGCGAGCGGTGACCGATTTCCTCATAGGCCAGCACCGCGTTGCGAACACCCTTGCTCGACAGAACGGTCTGGAGGAATTTCCGCCGCCGCGTCGATGTCGCAATCACCGCGACAGTGCCTGTCCGGGCGAGCTCGTTCAGCTTGTTCTGGACACTTGTCACCAGTTCGGCAAACATTTCAGGCGGAAGCGCGATATCGGACTGACCGTTTTCGCCTTTCAGTTCGTGACTGGAAAATCGCTCTTCCCATTGCGGGCCCAGCTGCACCAGAGGCAGGCGCCCTTCGTTGTCGCTGAAACGCTCGACAATCTGGAAGGACAGGCGCTGACGGACATGCTCAACCAGCATCGGTGTGTTGTTGGCCAGCCCCTTGGCTTCCGCCATGGCTTCGAGGATCATCCCCAGATTGCGCACTGGAATCCGCTCGTCCAGCAGGGCCCGAAGAACCGCCAGCAAGGATTCGTGGGAAACCTTTGTCGGGATAAAGTCATCAAACAGGCGGCGATTGATTGCCGCCCGGTCGCTGTCACTGACGGCTGTCAGCGCATCCAGCGTATCCAGCATCACGCTCCTTGTGAAAATGAGCGAGAAATTCGACTGTATGGTCTCAAGCACATGGGTTGCCAGCACCTCCATGGCCTCAACAGCGGGCACGCCGGCAATGTTGAGCTCCTGGCGACTGCTTGCCGAAACCCAGCGGGCGGCAACCTTGTAGACAGGCTCCTTGACCCGGTCGCCCAACAGATGTGGCAGCTGGTCATCCTCCATTATGGCGAGAAGCGCGCCCGGACGCAGAACGCCCTTGTCAACCGCAACACCCTGGATCCGGATGCGATACGTGTTCTTGTCCAGCACCGGATTGTCGGTCATGCGGATCGGCGGCAGGACAATGCCATACTCTTCGGCGATATAGCGCCGGATCTTGTCGATCCGCGCTTCAAACCCGTTTTCCCCCTGCAAGACCAGCGCAACCAGGTCTGGCGCGACTTCAAGATGAATTTCGTCGCTTTGAATGGAATCGCCGATTGGCTTGCGCGTCTTGGCCGCCACCTCATCCTGCGGGGTCTCTGGGGTCACGTCCTTGCGTTGCAATCCCCTGAAGCCAAGCGCTCCAAAGCCGATTGCGCCCGCCATGAAAGGCAGGAAAGGCAGGCCGGGCACCAGCGCAAACACGAACAGGATGGCCGAAACAATCAGCAGGACCACGGTGTTTTTGATCAGCTGCTGGCCAAGGGCCTTGTCGATCGCGCCTTCTTCCTTTCCCTTCGACAAGATCAGCGCAGCGGCAACCGAAACGATCAGTGCCGGGAGCTGCGAGACCAGCCCATCGCCGACGGTGAGGATCGAATAATTGCTCAGCGCTTCGGAAAAGCTCAACTGATGGGCCATGACGCCGAAACCGATGCCGGCAATCAGGTTCAGGAAGGTGATCAGCAAACCGGCAATCGCGTCGCCTTTGACGAATTTCGATGCGCCATCCAGAGAACCGAGGAAACTGGCTTCTTCCTGTTCCAGCTGACGGCGGCGGCGCGCTTCATCATGGCTGATCGCGCCGACGGCAAGGTCAGAGTCGATCGCCAGCTGTTTGCCCGGCATGGCATCGAGAGCAAAGCGGGCACCGACCTCCGCCATTCGCCCTGCGCCTTTCGTGATCACCATGAAATTCACGATGATCAGGACACCAAAGACGACCAGCCCGACAAAAAGGTTTCCGCCCATCACGAACATCGCGAAGCCTTCAATCACTCCGCCCGCCGCGCCGGTTCCGGTATGGCCCTGGCCGATGATCAGCTTTGTCGAGGAGACGTTCAGGGCCAGCCGCAGGATCAGTGCCGCCAGCAGCACAGAGGGAAAGGAGGAGAAATCAAGCGGTTTTTCGATGAACAGGGCGGTTATGAAAACCAGGATGGCCAACGCAAACGAGCAGGTTAACCCAACGTCCAGAACCCATGGCGGAACCGGCAGGATCATCACCAGCAGGACAAGCATCAGGCCGATGGCCATGAAGCTTGTCGGAGACAGCACCTTCATCAGGTTTTGCAGCATGACCGTCAGGCCCCGCCGGCAGCGGAGATCATCGGGATGATATAAGCGTTGAACAGGTCGAGCATGCTATTGGCCATGAAGCTCAGCGTGGCAAAGAACACGATGACGACGCTGAGCAGCTTGGGAATGAAAGTCAGCGTCATTTCCTGAATGGAGGTCAGCGCTTGCAACAGACCGATCACGAAACCGACAATGAGCGTCGTGGCCAGGATTGGTGTGCTGACGAGCACGCCCGTCCACACCGCCATCCGCAATATTTCCAGAACGTCGATCTCAGACATTTTCAGGGCTCGGGTTCGGCCGGTTCAGACCGGCATGCGCAGAAGTTCATTGTAGGCCTCGACAACCCTGTCGCGCACGGTAACGGCTGAACTCAGGGCGATTTCAGCCTTTGCGAGAGCGTCAACCATGGCATGTGGATCTGCGCCGTTGATTGCGGTGTCGAGTGCAGCGGTTTCGGCAGCTTCCACAGCCTCGCGGAAGCCTGAAACGCCCTTTTCGATTGCCGACGCCTCGGTCTTGGCATCGGCGCGCGACGCATCCGATGGCTGCGCGATGCCGGTGCGTGGCTGGGCGAGGCTCGAATAGGCTGGAAAGGATATATTGCTCATGGTGTTCTTTCCTCAGCGACGCAGGGCATCAAGCAGCGAGCGATACATGTTCCGGGCGTTCTGAAATGCGTTCAGATTGGCCTCGTAGGTGCGGTTGGCTTCGCGCATGTCCGCCATCTCAATGATCACGGAAACATTTGAACCGACGACATATCCATCACCGTCAGCCATCGGATGACCGGGCTCGAAACTGCGCTCGCCCGGCGTCTCATCGAGAGACACGCTCAGATCGCGCAATTGCTGCGCCGAAAATGTATCCGACCCGCCATCGACCAGCACTTTTCGCCGGTAGCCGGGCGTGTCGGAGTTGGAGATATTTTCCGAAGTGAGTTCCAGTCGGCGGGACTGAAGGTCCATGCCGGAAATGGCATAGCCCATCGTTGCCTTGAATGCGTTCATCATTGCGCGTCTCCAATCACTGGCCGCGACCCATTGCGATCCGCAACAGCTCCAGCGACTTGCTGTAAACCGACATCGCCATGGAATGCTGTCCGGCAGCTTGCGTCGATGTCAGCGTTTCGACCTCGATATTCACGGAATTGCCGTTCGGTGCCTCTGGAAGGCCCGCCTCAAACACCCGGAAGGCGGGTGGCTCCATCGCCGCGCGTTCCGGCGAAGATGCTCTCGCAATGAACGCATTGAAGGGTTCAACAGCCTTGGCCTTGTAGCCCGGCTCAGAGGCCCTTGCGATGTTCTCAGCGCTGACCTTCTGAACTTCGGCGGCATGCTGAGCCAGAGTCCGGTAAATTCCGAAAAGGGGTGAAGTGTGAATCATTGCTATCGATCCATTAAGCATTTGCCGCCATGTAGCCTCTTAAAGTTGAATTATCGGTTAATCTTCCATCCGGGATGGTGCCAGCATGTCGAGAAGTTTTGCCAGCCCGGTCCGCAAATGGGGGACGGTGGACGCGGTCGGATCGGTCCACGCCGACATCATCGGGTTGAGCGGACTGGCGCGAATAGGCGACGAACTCCACATTCAGACCGGGACCGGGTGCGTCGAAGCAGAAGTCGTGCGTGTGGATGCAGATGTGACCGTCGCCCTGCTGTTTTCAGACCCTTCTGCAATTCAGGTGGGCAACCGTGCCAACCTGCTGGGTCCACCAGAGGTTGTTCCCAGCGAGCATTGGCTCGGCAGGATCCTTGACGCCAACGGGAACGCGCCTGACGATTACAAAGCCCCTCCTGCCGCGACAGGCGAGCCGAGACGACTGATCTCGCCGCCACCGCCCGCCCAGATGCGGCGATTGCTGGGTCCACGCCTGAAAACCGGCCTGATGGCCTTCGATACTTTGCTCCCGGTCCGGCAGGGCCAGCGCCTTGGCATCTTTGCCGGGTCCGGTGTCGGAAAATCGACCCTGCTGGGTCAGCTGGCGTCCGGGATCGATGCGGATCGCGTGGTGCTGGGGCTGATCGGCGAACGCAGTCGTGAAGTCAGGGAATTTGCCGAGAATGTGCTGTCACCCGAAGTGCGCAAAAAAACAGTCATCATCGCGGCGACGGCCAATCAGGCGCCTGGCCTGAAGAAACGTGCGGCCTATTGCGCCATGACGACCGCAGAATATTTCTGCGATCAGGGCCACAGGGTATTGCTGATCATCGATTCGCTCACCCGATTTGCAGAAGCCCACAGGGAGACCGCGCTGCTTGCGGGCGAACCGCCTGCGCTGAATGCGTTTCCCGCTTCGACCGTTCGGGTGATTTCAGAACTTGTCGAGCGCGCGGGTGCGGGCACGCAAAATCGCGGCGACATGACAGCATTGTTCAGCGTGCTGGTGGCGGGGTCTGATTTCGAAGAGCCTCTGGCCGATATGGTGCGCGGCATACTCGACGGGCACATCGTCCTGTCGCGCGCCATCGCTGAACGCGGTCGCTATCCGGCAATCGACGTGGGCAAGAGTGTTTCACGCGCCCTGCCAGCCGCCGCAACCGACCATCAGAACCGCTTGATCGAGGAGTTCAGGCGCCTGCTTGCAAAATATGAATCGCTCGAGCTTCTGCTGCGCGCCAATATGTACAAGTCTGGTCAGGATGCTGAAGGCGACCGTGCCATCAGCCTGCACGGCGCATTGGACCGATTCATCGGCGAAACAAACGCCGGCACGATTGATTCCGCGTTTGAACGCCTTGAATCGATCCTGTCGCACAAGCCCGCAGCGGCTTCAGCCGAGCCTGCTGAACAGTAGATTCTGGCTGGCCTGACCACCAAGGCCCGAACCCGACAATATTGTAAGGGCGATATTCGCGCTGCCTGAACTGACCGTGCCATTCGACAGGCCCCTGAGTGCGTGGAACCGTTCGACCACCGATTGTATAATCTCAGGCTGCGCCAGCTGGGAAAGATCGGAAATGTTGAAGCGATCAAAAAGCCTGTCTTTCAACACGCTGGCCTGCTGGTCAATCGGCAGTCTGCGCAGATCATCCGGCAGGCCGAGAGCGGTTTCCAGCACCGTGCGGATCGGAACATCTCCGAGGATTCTGAACAGACCCGCATCTTCGCTCGTCGTGCCTTCAAGAAGTTCGCCAATTCTTCCCTCAAAATTGAGGCTGAGCCGCAAATCGCTATCGACGTCCCCGACGGCGACCTCGAAGGAGCGGCGATCAAAATCGCGGACAATTTCGTCGATCTGATCTGGTGTCAGTGAAATCGTCCCATCGGTTGGCGCGAATGTTTCGGCAAACGCCGTATAGGCCGGATTGTTCAGACGCTGCAGGAAATTGCTGTCGGGATCACTCGCCTCGTTCAGCACCTTTTCGATGAAACCGCGTTTCCATTCTTCACCCGCGAGCCCGTGTGAGGTCAGAGAGACGCGAAGCAACTGGCGATCGTCGAGAAAGGTCTCAAGATCGATCGGACGCGCAAGTTTTTCGCGCAACTGCTCGACATCGCGTGCGTGCTGGGGGTCGCGTGTGAAACTCTCCATTTGCCGGTCAAACGTGGCCTGGAGGAATTTCAGACCGCCAAGACCGTTCAGAGGGATGAAAGGCTGGAACATTGGTTCTTCAGACCGCTACACGCTGGTCGGCCTCGCCGCCGGAGCGGGAACGCTCGAGCAGTTCGCGCTCGATCCCGAAGAGGGGTTTGAGATGGCAGAGCGCGGAATAATAGTTGCGCCGGTGAAGCATCTGCACGAGGTCAGGAATCCAGTCCCGGTTGATCGGCTCGAAAGCCTTTGCCAGCTCACTGCACTCGCGCAGCAAGGCAGGCGTCGCTTCATCCGGTTCGAGATCGCCGCTGATGAAAAGCTGAATGGCGAAATAGACCCGCTTGAGCGGTGTGGTCACCTCTTCGGGTTCGATTGCATCGCGGCAGCGCAGGACGCGCGCATTGCGATCCGCCACCCGGATGCGCGAAGGCTTGTCGCCATTTTCCAGCATCACGCCATTGACCAGAAACCGTTCGCCAGACGCGAGAGAAAGAACAAGCCCGCCCGACATCAGGCCGCCTCCCGGCCTGGCTGGTGTTCAAGGCCCGCCATGATCGAGCGATTGATATCGATGAGAACATTCATATCCGCCCGTTGGGCGAGCACTTCATTGCTGTGGGACAGGACAAACAGGCCGAGTTTCAGCAGGCCCTGTTTGGTGTCGTCCGGCAACAGGTTTCCCGGCTGCATCAGGTCCGTCGCCAGGAGGGTCCACAATTGCATGTTGCGACTGATCGCCGAGCCCCAGGCGGCGGGTTGAGGCCGCTCGGCTTGCGCGACTCTCTCAAGTTCACCCGTGATCTGCTGAAAAACAGCAAGCTCGGTGACACTGTCGCTCGCTGTGCGCTGTGCCACTTCTCCATAAACCCTGGTAACCAACTGATGCACGCAAAACTCCAGCAAAAACAATAGCAGAAAAAAAGGGACTGACCCGGGCACTCGCGCGCCCGGGTCAGTTGATCGATTAACGGAACAGTGCGAGCAGCGACTGCGACGACTGGTTGGCAATCGACAGCGCCTGAATGCCAAGCTGCTGCTGTGTTTGCAGGGCTTGCAGGCGGGCCGAAGCCGCTTCGAGGTCGGCGTCGACCATGGCACCGATGCCGGTCTTCATCGAGTCCGTCAGCTTCTGGACAAAATCGCCCTGGCTTTCGAGCTGGCTTTGCGCCGAACCGAACGAGGCGGCTGCCGCGATCGAGTTGCCGAGCAGGGTCTCGATATTGTTCAGGGCCGCGGTCGCGCCTTCAGCCGTGCTGACATTGATCGCGTCAAGCCCGAACAGTCCGCCAGACGCTTCACCGCCGGCATTGCCGACAACCGAGAAGGCCAGGCTTGCCGAACCGGAACCGTCATTATCGACCTTGAGGGAATACTCGCCGGTTGCGTCATCAAGTGCGACGGTGGTGGTGACCCCCGCGACATTGCCCGCGTCAATCGCAGACTTCAGACCCTTGGCGACATCTCCCATGGTTTCGCCACTACCGGCAACATACTGGAAAGACTGCGAGCCCACGGTGACACGGAAGCCGTCGCCCGTATTGACATTTGCCGCGGCTGAGAAGGTGACGCTCTCTGCCCGCTCGCCAATCGTCGATGCACTGGCTGTTGCGCCGGTTGCCGCAAGCGAAACATCCTCAAATGCCCGCGCCGATGTGATGTTGATCTGGTTCGCATTCGTCCCGTCAACGGCCGCTGTAACACCTTCAAGACCAAGCGCGTTGATCGCCGAGGTAATGGTTGTTGCTGCCGCGTCCTGGTCGCCGGAAAGATCCCCTGGAGCAAAGTTCAGGGTCGTGCCCGCAATGGTCAGGCTCACAGTGTTGTCGGACATATCCGCGTCGGTTGCGATTGTCACATTGGCGCTGTTGCCGGTTGAGGCGACGGCGGTGTCCGATGCGGTTGCATTGGCATTGAGACTGGTTCCGCTTCCGAAAACGCCTGCAGAGGTCGTCAGGTCCTGACGCTCAACGGCAATATTGGTCGCCGTCACGATGCCGGTGGAATCACGGTCGAGCGAGGCGAGCACGTTCAGGTCATTCGTGCCCTTGACCAGGTTCACTCCATTGAACTGCGCGGCGTTGACGATGTTGCCGATCTGCTCGCGCAGCTTGCTGACATCGTTCTGGATCCGGGCGCGGTCATCGGAGTTGATGTCTTCCTGCGCCTGGACGATCAGTTCCTTCATGTCCTGTAGAAGGCCGGTGGTCTGTTCGGAAGCCGCACGGGCAACGCCGACAGTCGCCGAACCCTTGCTGAGGCTGTCGGAAATCTGGTTGAAGGACTGAACGTCCGTCGACATCACGGTCGAGATCGCATAGATCGCCGCATTGTCCTTGGCGTTGGACACCTTCTTGCCGGTGGAAATTTCGTTCTGGATGGATTCCAGGTTGCGGTTGGTCATGCGAAGCGTTTCGAGCGCGACCATTGAACTCGTATTGGTGAGAATGCTAGCCATATTGCACCTTTTGGATTGCGCCGCCGAAGCGGCACTGTTTTTTGCGACTATGTCATCCTGACAATCGTGTTTTCGCCTTGCCGTTCCTCGGCCTTGACCCCCTTATTCCACCCAGACGTGTAAAATTCGTTTAATTGATCAAACTTTTTTCTCGTAACCGCTGAATGCGCGCGCAAACAGTATCTTCTGACCCATCGGATCATAGGAGCCGACCTGAACACTCTCGCCACGGCGCAGTCTTTCAAACAGCGCAGCCAGTGCGTCCCCAACCGCCTTGAGCGCCTGCGCATTGCTGCGCGCTTGTGCGTGCACGCGCTTCAGTCGCTCACCGGACTCCGGTGATATGTGCTGAGGGTCCAGGGCATTGAGTTCAGCCTCAAGCGAAGTCAGGGCCTCCAGCTTTCGGGAATTGATGACAATAACGTCCTGCGGACGCGCAGACGAGAGGATTTCCGCTTCCTCAATCATCAGTTTTTCAATGTGTTCCAGGGTTTCGGCCAGATCCATCACTGCGTTCCTCCAACCGGCAGGTTTACCTTGTCTGCAAAACCCAGCGGATGACGCTCAGCCAGATCGGCAGCGATGCTTTCAACAAGGAAACGCGAGAATGAGGCGACCCCCTCGCCGCCGCCTTTGGTCAGGGCCTTTGCAAAGCCAGCCTGCGAAAGCATCTCGGCCCAGAACAACTGCTCGAACCGCAATCCGACATCCTCGCGGGATGTCTTTACCGGTGCTGGCAGAAGGTCTGATCCGGCACGCGCAGGTGAGGTTTCGCCAACACGATCAATCATCCATGCCTCCTTAAAAAATCGATCCGCATTTGCATCAATTTACGCAATTTTCACACCTTTTGGTTGTAAATTGGTTAAACCTTTCAATCTGGTGGTAAAATATGAACGCTATCTCCGAGGCCATTGGTCAGCGCAACGCGACGCCCCCTCCGGGCCCGAAGGCCTTGAACGCGGCACCGGCCAGGCATGGCAGCAGCTTTTCAGACACGCTCAACGCCCGATCGGAAAAAACTGCGGACGAACCCGAGCCGCCTGTCGCTGTCGAACCGTCTCCGAGAGCGCCCGACACGCCGATCGATACCTCCGCCAAGGATGAGGCAGACCTGCCTCTGACAGATCTCCTCAGCCCGACAGCAACGCCCGCCGCGGTCGATGTGGCCGGTCAGGCAGGCCTCGCACCCGCAATCGCTGAAACGACGCGACCGGCAAGCGCTAAAACGCTCTCGCAAGCCGGGGCGAAAAATGCGAAGGCTGATCAGCTGATTGCTCAGACAGAAGCTGGCGCGGAGGTCCTTTCGAAGTCGGCTTCAACGACGCATGATCTGACAACCGCGTCATCTCACAGCGGTGACAACACGACCACAAACCTCCCCGATCGCGAATTTTCTGACGCGCAGACGCCCAATCAGCATGCGGACGAGCCAAGCACCTCCCGGCTGGATGAAATTCGCCCGTCCGCGACAGCCGTGGCAGACAAGCCCGCTCCTGCACCCACGACCTCCGGCATGCTGCAGGCATCAGCGCTGGCAGAAGGCTTTCAAAGCGTGGCCGCACAGTCCGGCCAGGTGCCATCGGCGGGTGCGCCCATGGCCGGCACAGGCACATCTGCCGCTGCGCCCGGTTTGCCGGCAACCCCGACGGCGCTTGTCGTTGCCGTTCCCGAACGGATTGGCAAAATCATCGTTGAGCGCGCCAGCGCAGAGCGAAAAGACGACAACCGGATCCTTGTTCAACTCGATCCACCAGAGCTCGGCCGGGTCGGTATTGATTTCCGCTATGACACCCAGGGCGTGCCGCAAATCACGGTCACTGCAGAGACACCCGAAGCGCTGCGCCAGTTGCGCCAGATGCATGCTGACCTGCTTGCTGCGCTCGATCGCAATGGAATTTCCGGGGGCGATGTTCAGTATCAGGAGAACCCGACCCGGCAGGGTTACGCTTCGCACCAGCACGCAGCGCAAAGCGACGCGAGCGAAATCCCTGCGACGACCGTATCGCTCGCCGATACGCAGGGGCCCGCAGGCGCAGCCCGCGCAAGAACGGAACTGCTTTCCGAAACCCGTCTCGATATCCGACTCTAGGAGCTTTACATGAACGAGATTTCTCAGCCGCTCGCGCCTGCAACGACGCCCGGCCCGACGGAACCGACGCGCACGCCCTCCGCAACCCAGTCAATCGGAGCCGAGTTTGACACTTTCCTCAGACTGCTGACAGCGCAGATCCGCAATCAGGATCCACTCGCCCCGATGGACTCCACCCAGTTTGTCGAACAGCTGGCGACCTTCTCAACCCTGGAACAACAGGTCCAGACAAACACGATCCTCGAAAGTATGGCGGCTTCGCTGACCAGTCTGCATTCCACAACCTCAGCCGACTGGGTCGGGCGGACGGTTGCTGTTCCAAGCTCTGTCATCCGGTTTGACGGCAGCGATGTTGATTTCACATTCGACGCGCCCGACGAAGCCGACACGGCACTTCTCGCTGTGCGCAGCAGCGATGGGCAGTTGCTCGGACGCACCCGCCTCAATCCGACCACAGACATCCAGACCTGGAATGGTCGCCTCGATGGCAGCCGGACACCTCTGCCGGACGGACAATATTTCGTTGAGGTGGAGCTTCTGGCTGACGGCCTGGCTCTCGGTTCCGTCACACCCCGGATTATCGGGAACGTGTCGCAGGTCCAGGTGATCGATGGGGAAGCCCTGCTGGTCACCGATCAGGGCCTCGCCGCGCCTATATCTGCCGTTGAACAGGTGAAATAGCCGGGTAATCGCGCATCGCAGCGTGTTTCAGAGATTTTGGCGTCCGATATCGACGATCAGGACGTTCTTCAGGCCGTCCGGGACAACGTCCCGCAGGTTTCGAAGCAGCGTTGCCCGGATCGTCTCATAGTTCTGAACCTCGGCGAAATTCTGCAGCGCGTCCGTTTCATGGCTGAGCGCGATCAGGCTCGTCATGATGTTGTCGCGCAGTTTCGGATCCATGCGAAACAGGCTTGCCGAAACCTTGGGATCGGCTTCGATCTGTATATGGATGATAACAAGACTTTCGACCTCGCCGCGGCGCATGATCGGCACGACAAATTCCCTGCTGAACTTGTAATACATGCTCTCGTCTGAAGCGCTCGCATCATCCTTGCCGCCATGGCCGGAGGATTTCGGCTCGCTGACGCTTTTTTCGGGTTCAGCGCCATGACCGGCATCAGCAACGGGCGCAGACGGGCCTGAAGGACGCAGCAGACTGGCACCGAATGCACCGGCAAGACTGAACGCAACAACGAGCAGGGCGGCCAAAACGAGCTTCACGCGATCTCTCCTTCAGTCATTCGCCATCGGCTTCACATGGCAACTCAAAATGGCGCGACTCGGTCGACGACACGCGGAATCAGCCCTCGCCGCACCGGCGAGCCTGCCTCGCCTTCGCTGACATAAGTCAGGCGGGCATCGGCGATCTTTTCGTAACTCACCGTATTCTTGCGGCTGATATCCTGGGACCGGATGACGCCGCTGACACTGAGATAGCGCACCTCGGCGCTGATCTGGGTCTGCTGGTAGCCCTGGATCATCAGATTGCCGTTTGGCTCAACCCCCACGACACGTGCTGACAGCGTAAAGGTTGCGCGATCAGCCCGGTTGACCGACCCTGTCCCGTCAAGTGTCGAGTTGCGGTTGATGTCCACCCCCGGAGAGAGTGTATTGCTTCCCGGCAGGACAGTGTCGGCGACGCTCGGCAGGCCAAACAGAGCCCCGACCGTCAGCCCCTCCTGGGAATCGCGGCTGCGCGACAATGAACTCTGCACGCTTGCGCGATCGTCCATCTCCACCACGATGGTCAGCAGATCGCCAACAGCTTTCGCCCGGCGCATGCTGAGCAGCGAAATCGGCGCTGCCGACCATAGCGAATTGTTACGGGTTTCGGCCTGTGCGATTTGCGGATAATTTGGATTGTAGACTACAACCGTATTTTCCGGGCCGGGTATTTGTGACGCCGGCGATGCCCCTTGGGTGGAAGCACATGCGGCAAGGCCTGCCAGGCAGGCGAAAGAAGAGATGGCCTGTTTCATTTGACCAGCACCCATCCGCCGTCCTGAACGATACCGGACAACATTTCTCTGGTCTGTGTGTTCATGACTTTGACCCATTCGCCTTGTGCCGCCGCCCCCATGGCCCGCGCGGGCATTGTGATTTCGAGGCCGCCATGACGGAAACTCACCGAAACAATCTGATTTCGTTCAACCAGACGGACGGGACGGGTATTGTCGAGCGTGACCGTCTGGCCTGCATAGATCGTGCGTCTGGCTTCGCGTGAAAACAGCTCCGCATCCGGCGCAACCGGCGTGCCTTCCGCCGTATCGACCAGGCCCGGCGCAATCTTCTCGCCTGCCGGAATGGTCTCGGCGGCAACCATGTCGGAGGCTCCGACAGCGAGCGCCAAAACAGCAGCGCAGATCGTGACCATCATCTGAAACTCCCTTAACGGATACGCGTGGTCGCGGCGAGCATCTCGTCTGCCGCTGTGATGACTTTCGAATTCAGCTCATAGCCGCGCTGGGCTTCGATCAGGTCCGAGATCTCCTTGACAACATCAACTCCGGAATCTTCGATAAAACCCTGCCGGAAACTGCCCAGCCCGTCCTGGCCGGCAACAAGCCGATCAGGATCACCGGACGCGGCCGTCTGGCGAAACATGTTGTCGCCAACCGCCTCCAGCCCCTTTTCATTGATGAACCTCACCAGCGCGATCTGACCAATCGCCTGTCCTTCTGGCTCATTGTCGAAATATGCCGTCACCTCGCCATCCCGGCTGATCGAAATCCGCCTTGCGTCATTGGGAATGACGATGCCATCGGCAAGGGGATATCCGTCGGCGGTCACGATCTCGCCATCAGGTCCGCGGTCGAGCTTTCCGTCACGGGTAAATGCCGGCTCGCCAGACGGCAGGGTCACCTCAAGAAAACCATTGCCATCAATCGCGAGATCGAGTTCACCGCCGGTCTGGCGAAGCGCGCCTTGAGTGATTGTCATCGAGACAGTTGAGGGGCGCACGCCCGTGCCAATCTGAATGCCCGCCGGCACGACGGTTCCCACCTGCGAAGTGATTGTTCCCGGCGTCATGTGTTGCTGGTACATCAGGTCTGAGAACTCGGCGACACGCGGGCGATAGGCCGTGGTGCTCATATTCGCGATATTGTTGGAAATGACTTCCACGCGGGTTTGTTGCGCGGCCATTCCTGTGGCGGCAATCTGAAGGGCTTTCAAAACTCGACTCCTATCGTTCTCGTGCCATCGTCAAAATCTGGTTGATCCGCTGGTCTTCACGCTCAAGCAAAGACTGCCCGAACTCATAGGCGCGCTGCACTTCGATCATGCGTGCGACCTGAAGGACAGACGAGACATTCGACTGTTCCAGCGCGCCCTGGGTCACACCATTTGTTCCGACAGGCGCCATGCCTTCAGGTGCCTCGAAATGGGTCGCGCCCTCTCGCAGCAAATCGCCTTCCGGCATCATCACAGCCAGCCGGTCGACAATGAAGTCACCGGCACTGATGATCCCGTCGGCTCCGAAACGAATATCGGAGGCATCTGGCGGAAACACGATCGGATTTCCGCCTTCAGCCAGAACCCTGTTGCCGAGCCCATCAATCAGAGTGCCCCCGGCATCGAGTTGAAAATGTCCGGCCCGGGTCAGGCGCTGCCCGCGATCGGTCTCGACCAGGAAATAGCCGTCGCCCTGCAGCGCCAGATCGAATGTGCCCCCGGTCAGTTTCAATGCGCCAGGCGCATTGCTGAACGCGTGTCCACCGAGACTGCCGATAGAAAGGCTGTCTGCCGGTCCGGACCGACCAACAATATACTCGGTAAAAACGGCCTGATCACTGCGATAGCCGGTGGTGCTGGAATTGGCGAGATTGTTGGCGATCGTGTTCATCTCTTTTGCCAGACCATCCTGTCGGGCGAGCTGGATATAGATGGCAGACGACATCTCTAGCTCCTTTGTTCTGACGGCGTGGGTGGCGACTTCAGGAGTGACATCAGCTCTGTCAGTGACGCTTCGCGTTGTCCCATTGCGTTGTTTGAAGCGGCACCCGCGCGCAGCGTCCGGACAATCTCAAGGCGGCGTCGAAGGTCAGGTTCTGCAACACGGTTCGCGCGCTCGATGATCGTGTCTGGCAGGAGAAATGCGCCTTGCAGCGTCTCCTCCTCCAGCCAGGCCAGTGCCTGGGCGGGGTCTGGCGAAGCGTTAGCCAGAACCTGCACCAATGCGGACCTGTCGCCCGACCGCAAAGCGGCTTTCACGGCAAGGTCAGTGAGTTCGCCGGAAGCAGGCCCGGCACCTGCAATTGCGAAGACCGTATCGTAATCGTCCTGTTCGAGCGCCCATTCCGCCTGCGTGATCCGGGAAGCTGCGAGACTTGCCGATCCGGTCGCATGGCCTGAGCGGTCAGCGAGAAACTGTGCGAGCGCCGGCATCTGGTGGTCCGTGGCAAAGCTGATCGCTGTCGTCATCAGCGGTATGTCACTATGGGCAATGTCTGACAGTTGCGACTTCGAGACGAGGACTCCCAGAGCGGAAAGCGCATCATCTGTGTCGCCATCGGAAATCTGTGCGGACAGATATGAAGAAATGCCGCGTCTGAGTTTCTCCCGGGACACAGGATCGCTCAGCGCCGGAACCTTGATCAGACTTTCCAGAATGGAGAGATCGCCGCGTCCATGGGCCTCGCCGATCCAGAAGTCTGTCAGGGCAAGGCGCTCGGCTTCGCTGCGGATGGCTGCGAACTGAGAGGCAATGTCCAGTTTCAGAACATCAACGGCAGCGAGCGGAACCGGTGCTTCATTCTGTGCGAGCAAGGATATGGCCATGTCCCTGAACTGGGGGTGGCGCATCTGTTCGCGCGCTGACGCCACTGCACCGGGCGAATTTGAATGCATCGCCAGGATGGCTTCAAGAAAACGCAGTTTTGCAGAGGTGGCGAATTCGTCTTCCCCAAACGAGGCCATCAGGGTCTCTGCCAGCACGGTTTGTCCTTGCTCCAGCAGCAGCGGCGCGCTGAATGCAGCGACATCGACGCGCAGGAAGAAAGGCAGGGACCGAAATTCAGTGAGACTTTCACTGAAGCGCTTGACGCTGTCGGCATCTGCACGCGCGAGACCCGCAAGGCTCGCCCAGAACCTCCCCCGAACCGCACACTCCGCGAGGCGATCAAGCTCCCCCGCAGCCTCGGGAGAACCCTTGTCCAGGAAGCGCGCAATCGAAACCAGAGCGTCGCTGCCGGGGTCCGACGGCGGACCCGATTGCGCAATCAGTTCGCTGTACATGCCGAGCGCGAGATAGGCTTTCAGCCGGTCCTGCCCACGCGCCGGAGCACGGGCGCTGTCTTCGGTGTCACGCCCGCGCATGCCGGTGAGGAAAGCAATCAATTGGGAATATTGCCGCAAATGCTGCACGCCGGCAAAATCGAGACTTTGCTCGTCGGGGCATATAAACGCAGCTGGCATTGCCGCGGCCTCAGCGGCTGTCTCCGGCTCAGGACGCCCCGCTGCGGGGAGCGGATCGTGAATGGCGGCGCGGGCAAAAAAGTCTTCAACCGATTCCGGCAGACGGCCCGCTTCGCTTTCGGGCGTTCCTGGGCCTTCACCATGGGCGGGCGAACAGCACAGGATGAAGCCTGCGATCAGACTGGCATGAAGGCGAAGTGGATGGGCCATCAGGCAGCCCGCTTGATTTCGCGAATGGCCGTTTCGATCTCGTCGAAGGAAGGTCGCAAACGCGAAGGCGCATGACGCCTGGCAACTTCCAGGCAAATATTGATCGGGTTCTTGTGCAGGTTGGAGACGAGAACCTCGGCGATCATGCCATAGAAAACATGCTCTTCGGTGCGGATATGTTTCACCTTGGCCGCGAACGGCCCGACCACCCCATAGGCAAGGAAAACACCGAGGAACGTGCCGACCAGCGCGCCACCGATCATCGCACCGAGGATTTCCGGCGGCTTGTCGATCGAAGCCATGGTCTTGATAACCCCGAGAACAGCAGCCACAATTCCGAGAGCGGGAAGAGCATCTGCCATTGTCTGCAGGGCGTGGGCACCATGGAGTTTGTCTTCAAGCAGGCTATCGAGCTGTTTTTCAAGCATTTCTTCGACCTGATAAACACTGTCAAAATTCATGATCATCGAACGGATGGTGTCGCAGACCATCTCCACGGCTGAATGATCTTTCAGTATTCTGGGATACCTTGCGAAGATTTCGGAGCTCTGCGGTTCTTCGATATGCGCTTCGATGGCCACCGGGTTTTCCCTGAGCACCTGCAGCAATTCATGCATCAGGCAAAGCAGGTCCTGAAAATCTTTTTTCTTCCATTTCGGGCCTTTGACGACACTTATCAGGTCGCTGACCGTATGCTTGATGACAGTCATATCATTTGCCGCGATGAATGCTCCGATTGCAGCACCGCAAATCATCATCATCTCGAATGGCAGCGAATGGGTAATGATCCCCATCTTGCCGCCTGCAAGGATGTAGCCGCCAAATACCGTCGCCAGGGTGACGACCAGGCCGATGATTGCATTCATGATACAATTTCCTTTGACACAATGGGTATGCCAGTCGGACCTGATGCGAGTTTCGACTGGATCTCCTGAGCTGCGGCAAGCGAGACAACCCGGATCGCGCGCCGGTCCTTCCAGGCACCCATCGAGCCGGTTCCGATCCGGACCTTTTCGGTGAACCCATCCACTTCGAGGCTGATTTGCTTGTCCTGCGCGCCCGCCAGGACCAGGACATCACCGACATCGAGCCGGTAACAATCGGCAAGCGACATTTCCAGACGGTCGATTACCGCATCCATTCGCACATTTGCATCGAAGGCGACCGTCTCCAGCCTCTGATGCGTCTGGCCTGCCTTGCCGGTTTCCGGCATTTGATCCGTTCCTAGATGCGACAGATTGTTCATCAGGAAGTCGAGTGAAAACACGATCGAAACATGCAAGCCGTCTCCGGTCTCTCCCGAGGCTGTGTTAAGCAGGACATAGGACGCATCAGGCGTGAAGGTTGCTTCGCCAATGGCGGCATTCACGACAGGTTCGGGTGCATCGGCGCTGTCGTGATCGGGGAGTGCAGCGGCAAGTCCGCCCCAGAGATTTGATGCTGACCGGGCAAAGACAAGCCGCTTGAGAATCGCAGGCGCACTCTTGAGATCGTCAGGCGCAACGCCCAGACGGCTTGCCGCCAGCGCAGTCATCGTGACCTCGTCGACGGCAACTGCGCGCATACCCGGAGACACCGCGCTGTCGAAATAGGCCACCTCGCTGTTCGCAAGCAATTTGTCAGCAAGGGCGCCGCGACAGACCCGCCGCGCGTCAAGGGCGAAGAACGACTGTTCACCGAAGGCTTCATCAGCCCAGATATTCAGGGTCGAGGCCAGTTTGAGCCAAAGCCTTTCACACTTCACCAGTGAAGGCGGCAGACCGGCGGCAAGCTCGATTTTTTTTCGCAGAACGCCAGACATACAACCTCCAAATCTCCCGCCTAGATAGATTTGGTAGCGTTACTTTTTGGTTACGCTGATGCTGAATTTCTACCTTCGATAGTCAGCAAACATCAGTATGTGTCTGTTAAAAATGCAGGAGGTTGCCAGAAGGGAAAACCACCATGCAAGCTGAAGAACACTCAGCGCCGATCATAATCATCAAGCGAAAGAAGGTGGTTAAGGCTGACGGGCACCATGGTGGGGCCTGGAAGGTTGCCTATGCTGATTTCGTGACCGCGATGATGGCGTTCTTTCTCCTGATGTGGCTGCTGAACGCAACGACAGAAGAGCAACGCAAGGGCATTGCCGACTATTTCAATCCAACCATTCCGATCAGCCGGATTTCCGGTGGCGGCTCTGATGGCCTCAACGGGTCTTCCATATTTACCGAAGAAACCTTCGCAATGAAGGGAACGGGTGCCTCGCAGCAACGCAGTGTCTCGCCGTCTTCTGGTGGCGAAACACTGAACCTGCGCGGAACGGCGTCTTCGCAGGACAGCCGACACGAAAAGGCCGAACGGATACAGACCGCCCTCGCAGATATGGATGCAAAGCTGGCAGAACACCTGCTCGTCAAGGTTGTCCCGGAAGGCATTGTCGTCGAAATCGTCGACAAGGAGAGCGAGCCGCTGTTTGAGATCGGCAGCTACGAGCCGACACGGATCATGAATGAGCTTCTGACCGCCACCGCGTTTCATGTCTCAAGAATATCCAACGACATCCAGATCATTGGGCACACCGACAATCTTTCATTTCGCGAACAAGCCGCCTTCGACAATTGGGACCTGTCGTCAGCCAGAGCCAACACGGCGCGCAGAACCCTGATTCAAAGTGGAATTGAACCATCAAGGATCAGGGAAGTTGCCGGGCGCGCCGCATCAGACCCGCTTTTGCCGGACGCACCTTCCGCACCGGAAAACCGGCGCATTTCGATCGTCATCCTGCAAGCGCCGCCCGCGATGTGACACGTGTTCTCGCGTAAGCTCTCAATACGCAGAAAGTTCAGTTTACTTCCAATTAAGCCGGCGGCTCTATCCTGGGTAGAATTCCAGGAAGGAGCAAAGTATGAGTATATCTTCGTCTATGAATGCGGGGGTCATGGGGCTCGGCGTGAATTCGACACGTCTTGCGACCATCTCCGACAATATCGCAAATTCTTCGACGGCTGGCTACAAGCGAAGCGACGTCAATTTTTCCAGCATGGTGCTGCAACAAAACGGTTCGGCATATTCTGCTGGCGGTGTTCGCGTCGACACGTTCAAGCAGGTCAATGAGACAGGCTCGCTGATCACAACCGGCAATTCGACGGATCTGGCGATCTCCGGGCGCGGTATGCTGCCGGTAACAAATGCGGCCGGTGTCAATGGCCTCGCGGTGGAACGCGATCTCCTGCTGGTGCCCACAGGCTCATTCACACCGGACCAGAATGGAAATCTGCGGACCCAGAGCGGTCACTTCCTGATGGGCTGGCCGATGGATACGACAGGCAATATCGGCGCTGTGAGCCGCACGAGCAGCGCCAATCTTGAACCCGTCAATCTTTCGATCTCCCAGTTTGATGCATCCCCGACAACGCAGATCGAGCTTGGCGTGAACCTGCCGGCGGATTCGACCCTGGCCGGCGCAACGCCGGACGCATTTTCCCTCCCGGTTGAATATTTCGACAATGTCGGGCGCGCTCAGAACCTGAACCTGATTTTCAGCCCGACCGTTCCCGATGCCGGTGCGTCGAACGCCTGGCAGCTCCAGATCTTTGACAATGCAGGTGATCCCGATACACCGATTTCAGTGCTGGATCTCACTTTCAGCGATACACCTGAAAATGGTGGCCGGCTGGACACGGTAACAGCCCTTGCTGGCGCGGCGGCCTATGATCCCGCCACCGGTGAGGTCAATCTCGACCTCGGTCATGGCCCGGTCAATCTGTTTCTCGGCCGACCGAATGATCCTGCGGGCCTGACCCAGCTTTCTGCGCCCTTCTCGCCGACCTCGGTGACGCGTGACGGTGCCCCGATCAGCGAGTTGCGGTCGGTGGAAGTCGACGAGCAAGGTGTCCTTCAGGCCTTCTATGATACTGGCTTTCGGCGGTCACTCTATCAGATCCCCATCGCTGATGTCCCGAACCTGAATGGACTCGAAGCCCTTGATGGCCAGGCCTTTGCGGTCTCGCCCACCAGCGGCAGCCTTTATTTCTGGAATGCAGGGTCGGGCCCGGTGGGTGAAATCGAAGGCTTTGCGATGATGCAGTCGACTACCGATATCGCCGCCGAACTGACCGATCTGATCGAGACGCAGCGCGCCTATTCCTCGAATGCAAAGATCATCCAGACCGTCGATGAGATGCTTCAGGAAACCACCAATCTGAAACGCTGATCTGACCACAGGACACGGTAGTGACGATATCCAGTGCCATTCACGCAGCCCGAAGCGGCCTGCAGGCCACAAGCCTGCAGGCCGACATTGTGGCAAACAATGTCGCCAATGCGAACACGCCAGGCTATGTCAGGCGCTCGGTTCTGCTCGGCGAGAATGTGCTTGGCGGCAAGTCCAGCGGTGTTCTCAGCGAAGGCATTGCACGCGACCGCAATGAAGCGGTAACGGCGCAGCGACGCGCGAGTGCAACCGAGGTCGCTCATGCCAGCATCCTGGCTTCGCAGCGTGCCACCCTGTCCCAGGCCTTTGGTGACACGGCCAGTGACAATGGCCTGGTTTCACGACTTTCCAATCTCGAAAATACACTGAAACAGGCCGCTCAGACGCCGGAATCCGCAACCGTGTTGCAGGGCGTCTTTTCGGCGGCCAAATCGGTGACCTCGGAATTTGAACGCCTGTCAACGCTCGCTGACGATCTCTTCCGCACAACCGACAGCTCGATCGTCTCCACGGTGGGTGCGATCAATGAAACACTGAAATCGATTGAGACCCTAAATGGCAAGATCGCAGGCATTGATCGCACATCCAGCGGTGCCGCCGGGCTTATGGACGAGCGCGACAGGGCGCTTGACCAGCTGTCCGGGTTTCTCGCCATCGACATTATCCCCCGCGAAGGCGGACAACTCGATGTGATCACGTCCGAGGGTGTCTATCTGCTTCAGGGCCGGGCAAATCAGATCGCGATATCCAGCGAAAATACCGCTACCGGTCCGCAGGTCATCGGCGTCAGCGTCGGAGACATCGACATCACACCCGGTGCGCAGACCTTCAGCGCGGTTTCAACCGGTCAGCTCGGCGCGCTTTTCACTTTCCGGGACAATGAACTGCCGGCCTTTTCAGCCAAGCTTGACGCGCTTGCGGGCGATCTTGAAGGCAGGTTTACCGGCGACAGCGTTGATCCGGGTCTGCCGCCGGGTGCGCCCGGTCTGTTTGTCTTCACCGCCGAGCCCGGCTCGCCGCATTTGCCGGGCCGGCTGTCGCTCAATGCACAGGTTGACCCCGAACAGGGCGGTGAAATTTTCCGTCTGCGCAGCGGCATGACCGCAGCACTGCCAGGGCCGGACGGACAAAGTGACATCCTGCAGGCCATGGCAGACGCGCTTGGCGAGACACGCAGCATCGACCAGGACGGGATCCGTGGCCGTTTCGACGGGATTGAAATGGCCGCTCACACCGCCTCGCTGCTGGGTCAGGCGCGCATCTCACAGTCAACGGCCCTGGCAGCCAGTCAGGCCCAGCTTCAGGCGCTGACTGAGGTCGAGCAAAGCCAGAGCGGCGTCAATATCGATGATCAGATGCAACAATTGCTGCTGATCGAACAATCCTATGCCGCCAATGCCAGGATCATTCAGGCTGCTGATGACATGCTTCAGCGATTGATAGAGCTCTGATCGGATGGCCATTCATCTCCCCCCACCATCTTTGACATCCCGGCTGAGCGGAGCCACGCAGGATCTGCGAAGCCGACTTGAGGAGGTTGTCGGCGACGTCTCCTCGGGCCGGCGCGCAGATCAGGTCGGTTTCCTGAAGGGCGACATCGGACAGGCCATGCTTGCCCAGCGGACTGTCGACGCCCTCGCGCTCGAAAAGGAGCAGATCGCGCTGCAAAGCTCGCGTTTTGCCGTGATCCAGCGAAGCCTTGATGCGGTGGCTGAAGCGCCCGGCAATATTGCTCTTGATGTCAATGCCGCCATCGGCACGGGCGATGCGGGCACAATCAGGATCTCCGCCGACGCCGCCAAAGTCGCTCTTGACCGGATCTTCTCAACCCTCAACACACGCCATGGCGAACGCCACCTGTTTTCTGGCGACGCGACAGACAGGCCGGCGCTGGGCAGTCTTGAGACCCTGATGAGCGATGTGCGGGCGATTGAGGCAACATCGGTGTCGAGCCCCGATTTCGAGCAGAGAATCGATGACTATTTCAATCGACCTGACGGGGGTTTTCAGTCCACGATCTATCAGGGCACCGCTTCGGCCTCTTCAGCCGGCTCGGTGCTCGCCACGGACCCGGCATTTACCGCGCTTGTCTCCGGTCTTGCCCTTGTCGCCCTGGCAGGTGAGGCCGGTCATGGCGAAGGCAAACCGCTTACCGATGACGGCCTCAGACGTGCGAGCGAAACGATTCTGCAAGGGACAGACAAGGTCACCGGTCTGCGTGCCCGGGTCGGCCTGATCGAAGCGGACCTGCAACAGCGCAGCGCTGCGATCGAGACCCAACAGACGCTGGCCAACCAGACCCTCAGCGACCTGACCGCACGCGATCCGTTCGAGGCAGCACTGGAGCTCCAGCAACTCGAAACCAATCTTGAAACCGCTTATGCGCTGACAGCCCGGCTGTCTGAACTGAGCCTTCTGAGATTCCTGAGGTGATCTGGTATGTATTTCGGACGTCTCGCGCTCTGCCTCGCCCTGTTTGCACTGAACACTGTCACCGCCCCGGGCGAAGCACAGACGCGGATCCGCGACGTGGTGGATGTCGAAGGCGTGCGCGACAATGACCTGCTCGGCTATGGCATCGTTGTCGGCCTCGACGGCACGGGCGATTCCGTGCGCAATGCACCTTTCACCGAAGATTCGCTCACCTTCATGCTAGAGCGCCTCGGCGTGAATGTTCAGGGCGAAGCGATCCGGCCAAACAATGTCGCCGGCGTGCTTGTTACCGCCAAGCTGCCGCCATTCGCTAGACAGGGCTCAACAATCGACGTGACCGTGGCATCCATTGGTGATGCGAAGAGCCTCGAAGGCGGAATGCTCATCCTGACCCCGATGAAAGCTGCGAACAATGAGATCTACGCTGTCGCGCAAGGCAGTGTGCTTGTTTCAGGTCTTGATGCAGAAGGTCAGGGCCAGCGGATCACACGCGGCATTCCGACATCCGGAGCTGTGCCCAATGGCGCGCGGATCGAGCGCGAAATCGACTTCGACTTCAATCAGCGCCAATTCCTCAATCTCGCTCTGCGGACGCCCGATTTCTCCACCGCCGCCCGCATCGAAGACACCATTAACGCCTCACTCGGCGCAGGAACGGCGACCACACGTGACCCTGGAACCGTCGAACTGAACCTCTCTGCGAGCCGGCAATCGGCAGCCCGGCTGGTTGCCGAAATCGAGAACCTGCCGATTGATGTTTCGATGCCTGCGCGGATTGTCATCGACGAACGCTCAGGGACGATTGTCCTTGGCAGCGACGTGACGATTTCAACCGTCGCGATCGCGCAGGGCAATATCACGATCCGGGTCACCGAGCGCCCGGTCGCTCTGCAACCCAATCCGTTCGCAGCCGGCCAGACGATCGCGCTGCCGCGCACAGATATCGAGATCACGGAAACCGGAAACGACAAGATCACCGTGCTTGAACAGAATGTGCAGCTTTCCGACCTGATTTCCGGGCTCAACAAGCTTGGCGTTTCGCCGCAGGAAATTGGTGACATCATCAGAAGCATGAAAACGGCCGGTGCAATCCACGCCGATGTCATCGTCCAGTAAGCTTGCAGGGTGCCACGCGCGCCGGCAACAGTCAGGTATTGAGAACGATCGTGTTGTTCCTGCGCAATTCAAGCAATCGCGTGGTGAACTTACGGACAAGCGCTTCGCACGTATCGCCGTCAGGGGTGGCCCGGCCCTCCAGCTGGTTGCGAATGGAGTCCGCGAGCCGTGAAGAAATGTTTCCGATGAGAAACTCGAACACGTCCGGATAGTCGGATTTCATGACATGAAGCATGTCAACGAGTTCTTTTTCTTCGAATTCCCGCGTCAGGATGGGGACGAATTTAACCGGCAGGACGTCTGGAAGCCGGGCCACATCCAGCATCTGGCGCTCGACCAGATCGAGTTGCTGCGAATACTGCTCGCGCAGGAATGCAAGCAGTTTCTCACGCTTGGTTGCCGGCAGCAGGCTCATGACCTCGCCGATCTGTCCGATCTGTTCCTCCGCCTCACTGTCTGAGCTCGCATCAGCTGTCGCAATAAGGTCCTCCTTGATCATTTGTTCGACCATGGTGTCGATTTCACCATCGCCTTTCAGGTCTGAAAGCAGCTCGGCCAGGGTCGGACCGAGGCGGGTTTCATCCAGTTTCCCGATCAACTCGGCAGAAAAAGAAGGCGCGACCCGCCGCAGGACCGACGCGATCAGATTGGGGGGCAGAGTGTCGAGATATTCTGCCACTTCTCCGGGATCCAAATTCTCAAGCCGGCTCCAGGTTGAAACCCCGGCCTGCGGCAAAAGCCTCAGCCTGTCACCCTCGGCCGGCGCCGCAGTGTCGCCCGTCTCGCCAAGGACGGTTTGGCGAAACTTCTCGACCATGGGGCGGCCACCCATCACGCCGCCGGTCATTTGTTGCAATTCGGTCAGGAATTCGGCGATGATCGCGACGGAGTCGCGCCGTGTGAGCTTCGGCACCGTTTCCATCACCGCTTCGATATGATGAATATCGGCGAGATTGAACATGCTGATCATGCGCTTGGTGACACTCTCCCCGAGCAGAGAGAAGATCACGGCGGCCCGCTGTGCGCGCGTCAGGCTCGGTGGTTCATTCTGCGCCCCGACCTGTTCCAGATTGCCCGCCATCAGACTGCATACCCCCTAAGAACAGCTTCGGTGATCTGCAACCAGGCATCCGCCAGGACAAAAAAGCCGAGCTTGAAGGGAAGGGAAACCACTGTTGGCGGCACCATCATCATGCCTTTCGCCATCAGGATCGAGGCGACGACAAGGTCGATCACCATGAAAGGCAGGAAGATCACAAAGCCAATCTGGAAGGCCGTCTTGATTTCAGACAGCATGAACGAGGTCGACAACAGCGCGAAACTTGGCACCTCCCCCTCAGACAAAGGCCGGTTCAACGCGTCGGAAAGAGAGGCCATGGCTTCAGGGTCGGTCCGGTTCAGCATAAACTCGCGAAATGGCGAAGAGGTCGCGGCCCACGCTTCAGATTCGGTCAGAGCGCCATTGAGATACGGATCAAACCCATTTTCCCAGGCCTCGATGAAAACAGGCTCCATGACGAAGAAGGTCAGGAACATCGCAAGCGCCATGATCATCATGTTCGGAGGCGTTTGCTGAAGTCCGACAGCCTGACGCAGGAAGGAGAACACAATCACCATGAAGGGCAGACACGTCACCATCATCGCGATGCCGGGTGCCAGGCTGAGAAGGGTGATGATCAGAAAGAGCTGGATCACGGTCGCATCGAGGCCGCCCGTCTGCGGATTGATGAAGCCGGTGCCGAAATCCCCCGGAACGCCCTCCTGTCCCGTCGCCGGTCCAGCGACCGCGAGCAAAACAAAGCCGAGAAGAAAAAACGTCCTCAACACAGGTCATTCCTCATTATCGGTATCACCAGTGGCGATTTCGGTAATCACCACCGCAATCCCGCCATCTTCGATTTCCTTGAGCTCACCATAAGCAATCACCCGGCCTTCAACGATGAGCTCAACCGGATCTTCTATTCCGACCCCCATTGGCAGGATCGCTCCAGCCTCCAGTTCCAGAATGTCTCTGACCCTTTTCCTGAGCGAGCCGAGACTGACGGCGATGTTCACCGGAACATCGAAAATCGATCTCTTCAGCCGGTTCTCGCCACTGAGATCGCGGCGCTCAGACTCAAGTTCCGGTTGTTCTGCGGCGGCCTGTTCAGACATGGTGTTCTCCCGGCTCATTCAATTCGCGTTCGCCCCCGCCCAAAGATGCACAAAGGGCCTCCAGAAGGCGGTCGAACTCGAAATCGATGCCTCCGTTTTGCCAGCTCAGCTCGACCCTGAGTTCGTCAAGGTCTGAATTGGCTATGATTTCCACCCGGTCAGAGATGGACGTGTGTTGATCCAGTGCCTCGCGCATCGGTTCGCAAAGTTCCTGTGCGCCAACCGCAAGGCGCAACTGCCTGGCGGGGGCAATTGTCAAAGACGCCAGATGTCGCGCGATCTCTTCTGGAAGCATTGCCTTTGCAAGTTGTGGCAGGAGTGTGCAGCACGCGGCGCGCACCTCTTGATTCACGCGGCTCTGCACCACGCCTTCGAGCGCACTGACAGCGTCTGCAAACTGCTCGGCAGAGGCCGACAGCCGTGCGGCGCTCTGCTCATGCGAGGCTATGGCCCTTTGCAATTCAATCTCGGTCTGATCGGGCGGACGTTCGGCTTGCTCCGGGCTGCGACCATGAGCGTCATCAGAAGACTGCGACGCGTCATCATCGTTCAGTTCGTCCGATTGCCCGTCCGTCTGGGACAGAGCCATGTCACGGCGAGGCAGATCGAACCGCTCAAATTCCATGTCCCTGACCTTACTCATTGACCGCTGCCCCTTGGCGCGTTCCCAGCCAATCGAGCAGCAGGCTGGCCGCCTGTTCCTCCTGATCGGTTGCGCGGGTGTTGAGCAGATCGAGCGGATCGAGCTCTTCGGCGGGTTCACCACCGCCATCAGCGTCAATTCCGCCGGCTGTATTCGCAGCCCCCGGCTGTGGCCGGGTGACAAGCGGCCGGATCACGCCAACGCCAAGGACAAGGACCACCAATGACAACAGCAGCATCTGTGCGCCGGACCAGCCATAGTCCCGGACCATCTGCTCAACCAGTGACGGGGCTTCGACCAGATCGGGTATCTCGACAGGAGAGAAGGGCATAAGCTCAATCTCGATCGTGTCGCCGCGGGCGGCATCGAGGCCGACCACGGCTGAAATCAGGGCATTGAACTCTTCAAGCAATTTGGCCTGCGCCTCCGCGGCGAGGGGTTCTCCATCCGGTCCGGCCACGGCATCGGCATTTATGACGGCAGCAACGGAAACACGCTTCGTCGCCCCCGGAAGTCGCTCGATTTCCGTTCGGGTCTCGCTGAAATCATAATTGACCGTCTCGCGGATGTTTTCCCGTGTCGAGCGGCGCCTGTTTGCCTGTGGGGCCTCTTCTTGTGGCAGGTTACTGGCAACGGTAATCTGACCATTGCCGCCCTGACTGTCCTCGGCCATCTCATCAGAAGTTCGGCTGCGCAAGACTCGCGAGTTGGGATCAATACTCACCGTTGCGATGCGTTCGAGATCGCGTTCGACTTCAAGATTGACCGAAACACGCGCATTGCCCTGGCCCAGCCGGGCCTCAAGCATTCGCAGCACCCGTTGTTCAAGCTCGACGGTCCTGTCGGCCGCGAGCCTTGAAGGCATCGCATCGGCACCATCATGATTACCAACGAGAATGCCGTGACGTGCATCTATGACCACCACTTCAGATGGATCCAGCCCCGGAACAGCCAGAGCAACCAGATACTGCAGGGCTTGTGATTTTGCCGCATCGGGCTGGGAAGATGTGGAAATCGTCACCGATGCGGTCGGAACTGAACTCTGGCGGGAAAATGCCGAACGCGCAGGAACCGCGATATGGACGCGCGCACTGAGTATGCCCGGCATTGCCAGAATCGTGCGGGTCAACTCGCCTTCCTTGGCCCGCCAATAGGTCGCGTTATACATCTCCGAGGTGGTCGAAAAGGCCGATATCGAGTCAAGCAGTTCGTAGCCCTGAACGCTCTGACGTGGCAGGCCCTGGCCCGCCAGGCGTATCCGGATCAGGTCTCTGTCGCGCTCGGAAACAAGGATCGTCTCGCCCCGCAGGTCATAGCGCACACCCTGCTGTTCCAGTTCGGCGATCACTTCGCTCGCATTGCGCGATTCAAGCCCGGAATAGAGCAGTGTCATGCGCTCCGAGCTTGCAGATGACACAAGCACGGCCATGGCAATTGCCACAGCGGCAACCGACCCTGCCAACCCCGCCTGTTTGGGACGTGACAGGCCCTGAATCGTTTGCCACGCTGACATCTACCCCTACTCTTTCTTGTAACAGAATTTCGCGAATGGTTTCCATTTGGCTGGGAAACATTAAGACTAGTTTAACCTCAAGTTGAAACAAATGAGGAAGTTTCGATCGAAGGTTAAAGCAAATGGCGGGCGATACTGCAGCAACAGAAGAGGCGGTTAAGTCAGGTGGCAGGATTGGCCTGATCGGGCTGGCCATTCTGTGCGTCGCATCCGTTTCGGCCTCATTTGCAGGCGCCTATCTTTTTGGCGGAACGCCGACAACAGGCGGGACGCATGCAAGCGCAGATACGGTCGAGCCAAAAGACTGGAACGAACCGCTTGTCGACAAGGATCTCGATTTCGTGCCGCTGAAAGAACTGACGATCTCAATCGGCGGCGGTGAGACATCGCGGTTTGTCAAGATGCAGCTCTCGGTCATAACACCGCCGGGCGAGGCCAAGTCCGTCAAGGGTGCGGAGGCGATGCTGCTGGATGCGTTCACTGATTATCTGCGTTCCGTGAACCCGGAGGATTTCGAAAACCCCGCATTTTATCGCAGCATGAAATACCAGCTTTCCCGACGCGCCGAGATCATTCTGGGCTCTGCCGGATCGCATGGCATTCTGATCACCGAATTCCTTTTGAGGTAGATATGCAGATCGCTCCCATCGACATCGTTCTTCTGCTCGTCGCGCTGGCTGCATGTGGCTACTGTTTCATGCTCAATCGCCGTCTGAGGGCACTGCATGACACCCGCAAGGGCGTCGGCGCGGCTATCCTTGCTCTGTCCGATACAATCTCGAAAATGAATACGGTTTCAGAGGCGTCGAACCGTCAGGCAAAGACGGCTGCTGAGGCACTCGAGCTTCAGATGCGTCTGGCCAGGGAACTTGCGACCAAGCTTGATCGCCTCGTTCAGGACGGACAGAAAACGTCCGAAGAAATCGCCGGCAAGATGCAGATCTTCAGACAAAGAGAGGAAAACGCCGCCTTGCTTTTCGATGAAGGCGCAGCGCCGACACCGCCCCGCATGCGTCATCCTGACAACACGCAGCGCTACAGGTATGGTGATGACAAATAGCCGGACGTCCCATGTGCTGACCACACTGGGCTTACTGTTCATTGTCGGCGGTGTCGTCCGCGTGCTTCCGACCGCCGCAGCGGACCCGGACAGTCAACTTGAAACGGATGCACCAACCCAGAGTGCGCTGGAAACATCGCGCACGCAGGATGGCGATATTTCACAATGCGATCAGGCGCTGGCCGATATCCTTGCGCCTGACAATGCCGCGCGTGCAGCGGCTCAGGAAGCTCTGCGCATTGATACGCTCGAACTTCAGGCGCGCGAGCAGGCCCTTGAGGCGCGCGAACAGGATCTTGAAGCCCTTCGCAAACTGCTTGACGCCAAATGGGAACAGCTTGTTGAAGAAGCCGACAAGGACGTGCTGCATCTTGCTGCGATGTACAGCGCCATGAAACCAAAGGAAGCTGCGGTCATATTCGACCAGATGGACCCGTCATTCGCCGCTGGCTTTCTCAGAGAGATGCCCGGCGAAACGGCAGGTCAGATTCTTGCCGAGATGAATGCAGACCGCGCCTACAGGATCAGTATCGAAATCGCGGCCCGTGGTGCCGAGATACGGCGGATTTCTGACTGAGATTTACTGCTGCTGAACGACAATGATGAAAAACGAATACAATCTCCGGTCGAAATAGCAATTTAAAGTCGATGTATTATCCAGTTCTTCAACTTTTGGTGGTTATATCGCGGTGATGAGACTTCTCATCAACCATCTATCCTTCTGGAGGCAGCGTGAACCCGCTGCCTCCATTTTTTGTTGGTGAAGCCGGTTTCATGCCCGAGGCGGCCCACCCTCAGTTCGCCTTCGCTGCGATATGCACCGGATGGCCGAGCGCTGTGAGAACCGCCTCGTGGGTCGCCTCGCTCAGTGTCGGATGGACATGCACGGTGTGGGCAATGTCTTCCAGAACCGCGCCCATCTCCATGGCCAGCGCGAACTCGCCTGACAGCTCCGCGACATGCGTGCCGACGGCCTGGATGCCGAGAACCACATGATCAGACCGGCGCGCCGTCACCCGCACGAACCCCTTTGTGTCGGCTTCCATTGACAGCGCGCGCCCGGACGCAGCCATCGGGAACTTGCCGGTGATGACATCTTCCCCGGCAGCTTTTGCCGTCTGCGGGCTATGTCCGACCGAGACGATTTCCGGCTCGGTAAAACAGACCGCCGCAATCGCGCGCGGGTCGAACACCCGCTTGCGGCCAGCGATG
Organism: uncultured Hyphomonadaceae bacterium; assembly: GCA_964442925.1. GTDB lineage: Bacteria > Pseudomonadota > Alphaproteobacteria > Caulobacterales > Hyphomonadaceae > UBA5336. Next base: position 2,895 of record CAYUEM010000005.1, on the reverse strand, counting down.
ATCTCGGCCACCGCCTCGCCCTGCGCGGTGGCCCTGTGCGCCAGCATCGGCTCGCCGGTCAGATCACCAATCGCATAGACGCCGCGCATGGAGGTTTCGCAGCGCGTGTTCACCTTCACGAACGGCCCGTCCATATCCACGGCCATGTTTTCAAGCTCCCAGCCTTGCGTGCGCGCGCGCCGGCCAACCGCGACAAGGATCTTGTCGGCGCGAAGGGTGCGGGCCTTGCCGTCGGCGCCCTCGAATCTCAGGATGGTCTGACCCTTTGAGATGCCCTTTCCGGTGGCCTTTGCGCCGAGATGTACCTCGACATTGTGGGCCTTCAGCCACTGTGCGACCGGCCGCGTCAGCTCGCGGTCATAGGCCGGCAGGATATCGCTGCCCATTTCGATGAAGGTCACTTTCGAGCCGAGCCGGGAAAACGCGATGCCCAGCTCCAGCCCGATATAGCCCGCCCCGATCACGGCGAGATTTTCCGGGATCTCCTGCAGGTCCAGCGCGCCGGTCGACGAGATCACGTCCGGGTCGTCACAGGGCAGGAAAGGCAGCTCGGTCTCGACCGACCCATTGGCGAGAATGACATTCTGGGCGGTGATTTCCAGCGCGCCATCCTTCGTTTCCACAATGCAGGTCTTGGCATTCGAAAAGTGCGCCCAGCCCTCGACATGGCGCACATTCGCAGCCTTGAGCAGCTGGCCGACACCGCCCGACAGCTTGTCGACAATGCTCTCTTTCCAGGCTCGCAGCGCTGACATGTCCACTTGCGGCGGGGCGGAAAGCGAAATGCCCATCTGCCCGCCAGAGCTGGCATGTGCCCGCATCTCATCGACTTTCGCTGCGGCATGGATGATCGCCTTGGACGGAATGCAGCCACGGATCAGGCATGTCCCGCCGAGCCGGTCAGCCTCGACGAGCAGGGTATCGAGACCCAGCTGGCCAGCCCGGATGGCGGCCGGATATCCGCCGGGCCCGCCGCCGACGACGAGTGTGTGGCAGGAAAGCGATTTCGTCATGGCGCTTCAGTCCCTGATCTGGATGATTTCAATACCAAGCGGTTCTGCGAGCTGGCTCCAGGCGCGGTCTGCGGTGACGGCAGGAAGGCCGTTGGCCTTGGCGTAAACGAGGCAGCAGCGGTCGGCGAGGGAGAGGCCGCCCCTGACCAGATGCGGATTTATGAGGCCGGCATTGAAGGCCAGGCCAGCGTCGAGCACGACAACATCCATCGCTGCTTCCTCAATCATATCGGCAATCATTGCGCGATCATCGATATAGCGCGCCAGTTTGGTGACAACTTCTCCGAGGCAGATCGACAGCAGCGCTCCATCCGGCATGAACTGCGTGGCGCGTTGCCAGCCGCGCTCCCGGTTGAGTGCGGCAAGAACAGCTGACGCATCGACCACTGCCTTCATTCACCGTCGCCGTCATACCTGGCGGCTTTTTCAGCAAGCTCACGGGCAACCTCGGCACGCCGGTCTGCGAGCAATTCATCGACGAGACTGACCCCCTCCGGGACATGCGCGCTGACAATCGCCTGGGCATAGCGCAGGCCCTGGATCCGGGAGCGGATAGTGATGCCCGTCCGGTCCGCCTTCAGCCTGAGCGTGGCTTTTTCGCCATCCACGCCCATG
>CAYUEM010000005.1:0-1167 GCA_964442925.1 uncultured Hyphomonadaceae bacterium | reverse complement strand
GCCCGTCCGGTCCGCCTTCAGCCTGAGCGTGGCTTTTTCGCCATCCACGCCCATGAGTTCGCGCACCGCCTTGGGGATCACCACACGGCCATCCTCCCTGATGGTGACCTCGAATTCGAGGGTTTCAGGCGTGTCCTGAAGGGACTGGTCGTCTGGCATTTTCTGCTCCGCTGCCATTTATTCTCAAAATGCCATTTGCATTCGCCAATGTCAAAAGTCACATGAACAGCCGTGCCGGGCTCTCCATCAGCATGCGGATTTTCTGGATCAGCCGGGCGGCGTCGTGGCCATCGACGATGCGGTGGTCGAAGCTCGACGAAAGGTTCATGAACAGGCGCGCCACGACCCTTCCGGCGCCATCAAAAACCGGGCGCTCCTGAATCTTGTTGACCCCGATGATCGCGGTTTCCGGGACATTGATCAGCGGCGTGGTGACAATCCCGCCAATCGCGCCCAGCGAGGTGATGGTGATGGACGAGCCGGAAAGCTCCTCTCGCTTCGCCGTGCCCTCTCGCGCAGCGGCCGATAGCCGGGAAATCTCGCTGGCCATCTGCCAGATATCCATTGCCTCACCATGGCGCAGGACCGGAACCATAAGGCCTTTCTCGGTCGCGGTGGCGATGCCGATATGGGCGGCCTCGAACAGGGTCAGCGTGCCGGCCGCGGCGTCATAATGGGCGCTGGCCTGCGGCACCTCGGGAAGCGCGCGGGCGAGCGCGGTGGCGAGGAATGGCAGCAGGGTCAGTTTCGGCTGGTCAGCGGTGCGATCATCATTCAGTGACCTGCGCAACGCTTCCAGTTCGGTGACATCGACCTCTTCGACATAGGTGATCATCGGGATCGACCATGCCGCTTGCATGTTCTGCGCGATCCTGCGACGCAGCCCGATCACCTTTTCCTCGCGCACGCCGGTTCGCGCCGCCCGCGCCGACCTACCCGCTGGCGTGTTGCGCTGGATCATACGCCCGCCAGCAGCAATGAAGTCATCAAGGTCATCGCGCGTCACGCGGCCGGCCGGCCCGCTACCCGGCACACCGGCCAGATCGACATCAAGCTCCAGCGCGCGCGCGCGCACCGATGGCGAGGCCAGCACCTTTCCGGCGTGGGCTGTTGAAGCGGCGGCGGGCGCCGGCGGTGGCGGCGGGGAAGCTGCCGGAGCAGCCGGGC
>CAYUEM010000004.1:0-34183 GCA_964442925.1 uncultured Hyphomonadaceae bacterium | reverse complement strand
ATACGAGATTTGTGCTTGAGCGGCAACTCGGCCTGCCGGTGGCACCAATACGTCTGTCTTCGATCCAACGGGCGGAGTTGTCCCTGTACGATGTTCTGATTTTGCCCGACACGGCGGGTCGACTGTCTGACGAAATGGGCAGTCCAGAGCCATTGAAGGAATTTGTCCGTCAGGGCGGAGTTGTCGTGGCCTTTTCCGGCAGCGTGGCTGAACTGGCGGTAAAGGATGTTGGCCTGCTTGCGACCCAGCTTGAAAGAGCTGCAAATGACAGCGAAGAAAGGACAGGTGACGCAAAAGACGATGACGACGAAAGCGATGCGCGTGACGCGCCAGGGCTGATTTTCGGCAATGACGAAGAATACGCGACATATATTCAGGACCACAAGGCGCAACCAGAAGACGTTCCGGGAGTGCTTGCGCTGGTGCAGGCCGATGCCGATCACTGGCTTGCTTCAGGCTACCGGTCTGCGACCGCTCTGGTGACGGGACGGGCAATTTATCGTCCCTTGAATGAGGGTGATGGCACCAATGTTTTCCGGTTTGCAGCCGCCGATGAACTGCTGAGAAGTGGTTATCTCTGGGAAGAAAATCGCTCTCAACTCGCCTACAAGCCCTTTGTCATGGCGCAACCTCACGGCAAAGGCCTCGTGATTGGCTTCACCCAAAGTCCGACGACGCGGGCTTATCTCAACGGGCTGAACCTCTTATTGGCCAATGCAGTGGTCCTCGCGCCGGCACGCACTGGGCAATAGAATGCAGCAATCTTATCGGAGACCCGCCCCCATGCGTTCAGCATTTTCAATGATGATTGCCAGCCTTGCCCTTGGTGCCTGCACCAGCCTGCCTTTGCAGGCGATAGCCGAGACGCCACAAGACCCCGCAAGCGCCGCAACTGACAGACCGACAACCGGGCCGGATTATGATCTCGACGCGATTTCTCCACAGCCCGGTGCGGTTCAGGTCGGCCTCGCGGGGAGCGACCCGGCCAGCATTGCCCGCTATCTTCTCGCCCGGGGCGCGTCGGCGGGCCAGATCGCTCCGGGTGGCGAGAAAGTTGCGTTTCTCTACAGCGTCACCGGTGTACCGCAACTGTGGGTCGTGAACGCCACAGGGGGCGCGCCGCAGCAACTGACCTTCGGAAACGGCATCACCTTCTTTCGCTGGTTGCCTGACAATTCCGGCCTGATTTACGGGGCTGACAATGATGGCAACGAGCAGGAGTCTTATTATTTTGTTTCTGTAAACGGTGAGAGCGAACAACTGCTTCTCCCGGCAGTCGAGGGCGGCTTTCGTGCCTTCGGTGACATTGCGCAGTCTGGCACGCTTGCCGTGTTTGCTTCTACCGAGAGAAACGGCGAGGACTTTGACCTTTACAGCGCTGACCTCGAGACCGGCGAGACCAAAATGCTGTTTGAGGGAACCTTCGGGTATTTTGCCCGCGCGCTGTCGCCTGATGGCCAGCACTTGATCGTAACAGAAACCGTCGGCGAGGACTCTGACAATCTTCATCTGCTCGACATGGCCAGCGGCAAGCTGACCGCGGTGTCTGTTCCTGAGCCGCGTGCCAATCACGGAAATGGTGGTTTTGTCTGGAAACCCGACAGTTCCGGGTTCTATTTTGCAAGCAACGAGAACAGAGAATTCTCGGCAATCCACGCCTATGATCTGGCAAACAGACAGGTCAGCCTGATGGTCGAAACCGGACGGGATGCGGGTGATTTGGAACTGTGTGGCCCGAGCGAAAATTATCTCGCCTTCACCGAAAATGTCGACGGCTTTCACACGCTGCATGTGCGTGACCTCAGCAATGGCGATGCTTTGTCCACACCACGCCTGCCGGAAGGGCTGTATGATGTCAGCTGCGCAGCCGGCACTTCGCGAGCCGTCATCACGATAAATGGATGGACCACTCCTGGCGACATCCGCATGTGGGATATGGACCGGGGCACGACCGCGCGGACCTTCGAGAGCGAGCTCGCAGGTCTCGATCCGGCCCGGTTCGTTCGACCGGAAAGTGTCCGCATCACCGCCCGCGATGGCTTGGAGCTACAGGGCCTGCTCTACCTGCCCGATGATGCTTCGCGCGCGGGTGAGGGTTTGCCGCCGATTGTTTTCGAGGTTCATGGCGGGCCAACCGGTCAGTCAATGGCAAGCTTCGATCCCATCGTGCAGTATCATGTTGACCGGGGTATTGCTGTGTTCGAGCCAAATGTGCGCGGGTCAACCGGCTTTGGGCGGACGTATGCGACGCTGGATGACCGCGAGAAACGCCGCGATAGTGTGCGAGACCTGATCGATATGGCGCAAGCTCTGCGCGCTGATGGCCGTGTGAACATGGACCGCGCCGCCGTCTCGGGTGGCTCTTATGGCGGCTACATGGTCAATGCTGTGCTTGCCATCTATCCCGGGACTTTCTCTGCCGGAGTAAACAGATATGGCGTTGCCGACTGGGTCACGGCCCTGCAGATCGCTTCACCCGGCCTGAAAGCTTCAGACCGGATCGAATATGGTGATATTCGTGAGCAGCGCTGGATCGATTTCTACACCGAGAACTCGCCGATCCGGATGGCGGACCAGATCAACGTACCGGTGCTTTATTCGCATGGGGTGCAAGATCCCCGGATCGATATCTACGAGACCGAGCTGATGGTGAAAACGCTGCGCGCGAACGGCATCGAAGCGCCCTATATCCGCATCGAAGATGAGGGCCATGGCTGGCGCAAGCTTGCCAATCGACTGTTCTACTATCGTGCACAGGCGGAATTTCTGGAAACGCAACTCGGGCAATAAAGGCACGTCAGGCCGGTTGTCTGCTCGGATGGACTTGAACCAGGGCGCTGCCGCGTTCAGCCAAGATACTGGCGAAAACGCTGCAGAGTTTGCGGGCCAAGGCTTTCGACAAGATCTTTCAGGTGAGGTTCGACATTACGCCACACCCCGATGGCATCGGTATTGACGGGCTGTCGAACCTGTTCACTGCTCGCCGATCGGACGGCGCGCCGCGTTGCGTGGAAATCAAGACACCGCGCTTCGAACGGCAAACCGAGATAATCCAGCAATCGGCGAATTTCGCTTTCCGGCGATCTGACAAGGTCTTCATACTGAATATGATGAACCCTTTCGGGCAAGACCGCGTCCCAATGATCCATGATTGTGAGGTAGCCATTATAATAGGCCCCGATATGGCCAAGATTGCAGCTGAATTCGGAACCCCGGGTGAATCTCTGTTTGAAACAGGAAAAACCGCAATCAAGAGGATTGCGGCGGATATCAATGATCTTCGCCTCGGGCATGATCTTGTGGATCAGTCCGACATGCTCGAAATTGTGCGGCAGTTTATCGGTGAAGAACGCTTTGCACTGATGGCGAAACAAGGCCGCTTCATCAAGATAGGTCTGGCCAAGTTCGGCAAGGTCAGAAGCAGATAAATCGCCAACCGCCTCGAGATAGTCAGCGTTGTGGTGGGCCAGACACAGCAGATGCGCTTTGCGTTTGATTGCGGGCAGGACAGGCAGCTCAAGCGTTCCTTCAATTTCAGAATGACTGGCCAGTATCTGTTCAAGCAACGTCGAACCCGATCGTGGCAGCCCGACAATGAATATTGGTATCGGACCTTCCGGTGAGGCTGCAGCGCGATGCTGAAGGATCAGGGGTGTGAAGGACCGAACCAGTCGCCCAACCGCTTTGTAAAAACGCTGGGGATCGAATGCTTTGCCCGGATGCAATGCGTTGGCCTGCCGGTACAAATCCATGCACCGGTTCCAGTCTTCATTCGTCTCGCTTGCTCTGGCCAACGCAAAGGCGGCCATGCTTTTCTGGCTCGGATCACTGCGAGGTGCTGCAAGAATTGCCTCCATGGCTCGCAGATCGGCTTGCGAGAATGCATAGGTCTTGAAATCTGCACGCGCGGACCAGGCAACAGAATTCGCCGGATTTCTCTCGAGGCAGGCACGAAAAGCGGCCACGCTCTGTTCGGTCTTGCCAAGAATCCGCAGCAACTGGCCGCGGGCAAGCTCAATCTCGCTCTGACGCAGTCGGTCACCAGTACAAAAGACCTTTGCGCGCTCGCAAGCCTTGAGCGCTTCGTCATTCAGACCATAGCGCAGCAGCACCGAGATCAGGCCAGACAGCGAATCGAAGCTCTCTTCGATTTCAACAATATGGCGCGCGGATGCAATGGCGTTTCGATAGGCACCCGTATCTTCCTGCGCGCCCACGAGCATACCTCGCAATACAAGGTTAGCCGGACTTTGCTCGATCCCCTCAAGGAGAATTTCGACGCAGGCTTCAGGATCTCCTGAGGCTTTTCTGATATGGGCCAGGGTAAAGATGGCGCGCGGATGACCGGGACATTTTTCGAGCATTTTCAGAGCAATCTGCCCCGCCTGTGAGACGTCAAGCCGTTGCATGCAATCTTGTATGCGCTGGAACTCGGTCGCAAGCGGATCAGATCTTTCGCAAGCGCGAACAGCATGAACAGCTCCAGCATATTGCTTTTCCGCGTAGAGCAATTTGCCGAGACGCAGCCAACCGACAAAAAAATCGGGCTGTGTCGCCACAGCCTGTCTGAGCCAGGCAATCGCAGCGGTGTTGTCACCGGCCGCAATCTGCCTGTCGGCTTCACGGGCGAGAGCTGCGTGCGGATCAGTGGCTTGCATGAGTTCTCAATAACAAGAAATGCGGAGACTTTCGCCTCCGCATTTGCTGTTCTGTCCGTTTCGGTAGCCTTACTGAGTGTAAGTCACGCCAAAGAAGAAGAACCGGCCACGCGGACCAACCGGCCAGGCGGTCTGCGTCGCGAAGGGCTCTTCATCACCAATATTGTTGACACCCCCGTAAAACGTCACCGATTCACTGAATTTGTAACTGGCATTGGCGTCGACGATATAGGTTTCGTCAAAAAATCCCTCATCCCCGAACAGTTTCGCATTGCCATTGAGACCGAGGACATCCTCGATTTCATCCACCGACTGCTTGCTCTGATAATTTGTCTGCACGCTGACATCCACCGGGCCGCGTGCCCAACTCAGTGTCAGATTACCCGACCATTCCGGAAGCTGGATTTCCTTGACCTCCGGATCGACATCATCATCGTCAAGCGGATTGAAAAAGCGATTGAGTTTGTCCTGATTGGAACCGACAAGGCTCGCGCTAAAGGTGTTTGCGCCAACATCCAGCGTGTAATTCGCGGCAAAATCAATCCCGCTGGCCTCGACCCTTGCGAAGTTGATCTGGCCGGTTTCCAGACTGTCCAGAGCGCCATCAGCCCGCCGTTCAAAGAAATTGCAAAAATCGACATTCGGGAAGTTTGCCGAATCAAGGCAGCCTTCGAGAATATCGCCGGATGCGACAGCCGCGATGGCATCGTCAATTTCGATGTCCCAATAGTCGACTGTAAAGCTCAGCCCATTGATGAAACGTGGCCTGAAAACAGCCCCAATCGTCAGGGTTTCAGCCGTTTCCACATCGAGATCCGGGTTGCCACCTGACACACCGGCAAAACGGCCCGTGAGCGGGTTTCTCCAGATGAAGTCTCCGTTTCCATCGAGGATTTCGCCAGTCGGCACGCCGGCAGCCTGCAGATCGGCAATGCAGTTTGCCACCCGTTCAGGTGTTCCGCTGTTGACATTACCGGGGTCACAGGGGTCGGCCGTGGCGGAAATCGTTATTGGCAATCTTGGATCAAACAGTTCCGAGATATTTGGTGCACGCACGGCCTCGGAGAGGGTTGCCCGGAAGCTGATATCCTCAACCGGGGCCCAGGTCCCGCCGACTTTCCATGACGTGGTCTGCCCAACTGTCGAATAGTCTGAGAGTCTCACAGCGCCGTCCAGGGTCAACTCTCGCGCAAAAGGCCTGTCTCGAAAAACGGGCAGACGGATTTCTGAGAATATATCATAAACATCGTAACTTCCCCTTGTGTTAAACTGTTGGGAATTATCAATGTCAGTGAAAGAAAACAGGAACGGATCAACCTCGCTGACCTGGACGCCAGGTGTGAAGGACGTGCCTTCCGGCAGGATGCCAAGCGTCAGAGGGTCAAGCTGATTGTCGCTTTTCTCTTCCCTGTATTCCGCTCCCGCGGCATAACCGATTGGCCCGTCGAGCACAGCATCAAGCAAATCGAACTCGCCGGTGACGAAAGCGGAAATGACGGTTTGTTCCAGTTCAAGTTCGTCTTCAAACGCTGCGGTCACAAAATTCTGAGCCGCTTCACTGGCTGCATCTGTGCCAAACGGGTTCAGCGGCTGACACTGCCCATCGCCCGGCGTGAAAGAATAGAAACGGTTGGACGAAAAGGCACCATCCGCGAAACCATTGCCTGCCGTAAAATAATCAATCTCGAAAAAGGCGTCGGGGTCGAGATCCGACCGGCAGACAATGCTGCCATCGGGCGCACGTGCTGCATCCATCGCCGCAAACAGCCGATCAAGAAACAATCCGGTTGTGTCCGATGTGTTCGTGAACTGCCCATGATTGACCGAAACTTCGACGAAATGGCCATCGATCGGTTCCCACTCGACACCACCGACGAAGCGCCAGGTTTCGCGTGTGAATGTCGATGGATTATTATCGCTGAAGTCCAGAGGGTCCTTGGTCAGCAGCAATCCACCGGTGATATCGACCACGGGCTGCAACTGGGCGGGAATGAAAGGGTTGTCCGGCTGAATAAACAGCGTGTCGAAAAACGTGTCCTGCTCGGCAAATGTCTCTGACTTGGCGTTGACATACTTGCCCTCGAAGAACACCGACAGGTTTTCTGCGAGTTCATAAGTCGAGTTCAGGTTGATGACGAACTTGTCGGTCTCGGGAAACAGGGAATCGCGGTTGAAGTTCAGTCGCCCGCCATCGCCACCGATGCCCCACAGACCATTGAGCACGACGCCATCCGTATTCACGCGCACGCTGCCATCAGGATTGGTCAGCCAGCATCCGGCGAGGAAACCGGTCCGCCCCGCTTCGGATTCCTGGCAGTCGGCGATGCCATTGCCGTTGATGTCAACAAACAGGATATCTCGCCCGCCAAATGAAGGCGCGATCGAACCTTCCTGAGACGTTAGCCAGAATCGCGGGCCATTGATCACCGCTTGAGGAGGTGCATCGGGATCCGTAAGGCTGTCCGGATTGGCCCGCGGCTCAACCGATGCGATCCCGTTGTCGCGAGACCAGTCCCTGTCACCAAAGGTGAGACCGGAATCATCCTCAAAGGACAGCGCAAGCGTGATATTGCCTTTTCCGTTGTTGAATCCCTGACCATAAATGGCGTCAATCGCGAAGTTTTCAGCGTCGCCCTCACCCGCAATACCGCCGCGAGCATCGAGCTGGAAGCCTTCGAAATCATCTTTCAGAATGAAGTTGACGACGCCTGTAACAGCGTCGGCACCATAAACCGCCGAGGCACCACCTGTCGTCACTTCAACCCGCTCAACAAGCTGGCGCGGGATGCTGCTTATGTCCACGGCCTGCGTGCCGCGAAAACCGGCCACATGGCGCCTGCCGTTGACAAGAGTGAGAGTCCGTTCCGAACCCAGCCCACGAAGATTAAGAGCATTCGCGCCCGTCGCCGAATTTTCGGCCGCCAGTGACGAAACCAGTGCCGGAATATCATTGACCACATCGGCTAGGTTGAGTTCACCCGACAGTCGTATCGTGCTTTCGTCCACTGACTGCACCGGAACTGAAGAGCCGAGATTCGGATCGGTCGGGATACGTGATCCGGTGATCGTTATGGTTTCCTGTACGCTGGGGCTGTCTTCCACCTCCTGCGCACTCGCAATCATTGGCAAAGACAAGCTGAGTACAGTCAGGCTCGCCCTGTCAGAAGACACAACTTCGATGCATTTCGATCAGCTTTCATCGCCATATTCCCATTTCCCCTGAGACTGGTGGTTGCTAGACAGATCGCTCGAATATCGGCAGCCCGCGTGGCTGTCGCAAAAATTTCACGAACTACAGATTTTTTTTAACATTTTTGTCACTTTGGCCAATTTTTCACCATCAGTGATCGTGCGCTGGGCACCCGGGCAATGTCGCCGAGACAAAGACGCTGCAGGCCGTGCTGGCCACCGTCCTGCAGCGCTTCCCCGTCGAGCGCGTCATCCTGGTGGCCGATCGAGGGCTCCTCAGCCTCGACAATATTGGAGCCTTGACGGCGCTGGCCGAGCAGGATGGGCAGCCCGTGCCGGGGCGCGGGTCTGTCAGCTGCGGGGTCATCCACTCGACAATGCCGCTACGCTCCACGATCTCGCGAAGCACCACGGCACCGTCCGGCGGGCTTGCGCGGCCTCATCGGGGGCGACGGTCCCACCGAATCACCAGTCAGTCGATCGGACCGATGCGGTCTTGCCGCGCGACAAACAGGCTGAGAAGAGCGCGTCAATTAGGATGAGGATCCGTGGTCGCGACGTTGAAGAAAATGCCGCTCTTTTCTGTCGCGATCAAGTTGTAAATAATTTGGAATGTCGCGGCGCGTCAATCAGTTTTGACGTTGGCCGGAGTAGCTCTTCGAGTAGGCCGCCCGGCTTGTCCCTTTGCCTTTTCGGCAGCTCTGCGCCGGTAGCTTTCGAGGAAAGTGACCTTTCCCGACACTGCCCAGCCATCACCCCGAGCTGGCGGCGGGCCTGGAACGAGGTCATCCCGTTCCTCGACTACCCGCCCGAAGCACGCTGGCTGGCCGATCTTTGTGCACATTTTAGAGGCGAACTGCCGTTCCCAACCCGGATTTGCGCGAGAGCAGCAAATGTGCCTAAACCCAAAGCATGAGCACCAGCAAATTTTTTGATGAAATGTTCGGCTATGACGATGCTGTCAGAGTGCCGTATTGCGAATACCACGAAATGCTCTCCTCGATGGAGGAGACCAAGTTGAAACTGAAATCGCAGCAGGCGGAGGATGTCTTTCGCAGGACCGGGATCACTTTCAACGTCTATGGCGAGGATGCTGCCGACGAGCGGCTGATCCCTTTCGACCTTGTCCCGCGCATCATCAGTGCCCGAGAGTGGAAGACCCTGCGGAAGGGCATCGAACAGCGGGTCAAGGCGCTGAACGCGTTCCTGCATGACATCTATCACCGCCAGGAAATCCTGCGCGCTGAGCGCATCCCATCGCATCTGATCGCGCATAATGAAGCGTTCCTGCCGCAAATGGTCGGGGTCAGCCCTGCCAATGGCATCTATACCCACATCGTCGGCACCGATCTGGTTCGAACCGGGCCGGAAGAGTTTTTTGTCCTGGAGGACAATGCCAGAACGCCTTCCGGTGTTTCCTACATGCTGGAAAACCGCGAAACGATGCTGAGAATGTTTCCGGAACTGTTTGCGCGGGTGGGGGTCGAGACGGTCAGCGACTATCCGACCTTGCTGCGCCGTTCACTGGCAGCGTCAGCCCCGCCGGCCTGCAATGGCAAACCTGTGCTTGCCGTACTGACACCCGGCATTCACAATTCTGCCTTCTACGAGCATGCGTTTCTCGCCGACCAGATGGGCGTCGAGCTTGTCGAGGGCCGGGACCTGCGTGTTGTCAACGGACGCATCGCGATGCGCACGACATGCGGTTACGAGCCGATTGATGTGCTTTACAGGCGGGTCGATGACGAGTTTCTCGACCCCCTGAATTTCAATCCGGAGTCGATGCTCGGCGTTCCGGGCATATTCGATATTTATCGCGCCGGCGGCATCACCATCGCCAACGCGCCGGGCACGGGCATCTGTGATGACAAGGCGCTTTATTCCTACATGCCCGAAATCATCGAATTCTACACAGGCCAGTCCCCAATTCTGAAAAACGTGCCAACCTGGAGGTGCGCAGAGCCCGACTCGCTGAAATATGTGCTGGAAAACCTGTCACAGCTCGTGGTCAAGGAAGTTCATGGCTCTGGTGGATACGGAATGCTTGTCGGACCGGCGGCCAGCGCAGCCGAGCTTGAAGCTTTCCGGGCAAAGCTGGAATCGCGGCCCGACAACTATATCGCGCAACCGACACTGGCGCTTTCAACCGTGCCGGTCCTGACCGATGCGGGACTGGCCCCGCGCCATGTCGATCTCAGGCCGTTTGTGCTGGTCTCTCCGGACAATATTTCCGTCGTCCCCGGCGGTCTGACCCGCGTCGCGATGAAGGAAGGCTCACTGGTCGTCAATTCAAGCCAGGGTGGCGGGACAAAAGACACATGGGTGCTCAGCGATGAGTAAGATGCTCGGCCGGACGGCATCGGGGCTCTACTGGGCCATGCGTTATCTCGAGCGCGTCGAGAACACCGCAAGACTTCTGGAGGCGGGTTTCCGGATGTCGCTGACCCGATCACGCAGCGACCGCAGCGAATGGGAATCTGTCCTGACAACTTCGGGCAACCGCGAACGCTACCTGCAGAGCCATGACAGTTTTTCCACCCGGACTGTCGTGCATTTCATCATTGCCGATCCGGACAATCCCGGCAATCTGCGGCAATCACTCACACTGGCGCGCGAAAACGCCAGAATGACACGCACCGCGCTCAGCCGGAGTGCCTGGGAGGCGATCAACGAGACCTGGCTTGAACTGAAGACGATCTTTGATCGCGGCGACCATCACACCGATCTCGACACCGTCCTTGCTGCCATTCGCCGGCAAACCTCGTTCGTGCGCGGCACAATCACCAGCACGATGCTGCGCAATGATATCTACTGGTTTGCCACGCTCGGCATGCTGATCGAGCGGGCGGACAATACGGCTCGGATCCTCGACACGAAATATTATGTGCTGTTGCCGGCAAGCGCGTCCGTCGGCTCGCCGCTCGACCGTGTGCAATGGGAGATGATCCTGCGATCAGCGTCCGCGGAGCGCTCGTTTCACTGGTTGCATGGCGGCGAGATCAGCCCGCATGCCATCATCGATTTCCTGATCCATGATGTCCGGTTGCCGCGCTCAATCGCCTATTGCTACGATGAGATTGTTGCAACGCTTCAATTGCTGGCGGCCGAATATGGGGAGAAGACACCCGCACATGAACTGGCTGCTGCCAATGAGGCGCAGCTGACAAATTCGTCGACAGAGACCATCATCAGATCCGGGCTGCACGAGTTCCTGATCGACATGATCGCGCGCAATACGCAACTGTCGCAGGCGATTGAAACCGACTACAGGTTCCTGGCATGACATGAGACTGCACATTGATCACTCCACAAGCTTCGAATACGTGGTCCCGGCAAGTTTCGCGCTGCTGCAATTGCGATTGCGACCGCAGACAAATGCCTGTCAGAGCGTGGTTGACTGGCAGCTGGAACTGGAAGGCGCCACTCACCAGGCCGGCTTTGCCGACGAACATGGCAATCTGGTTGACCTTGTCGAGGTTATTCCGGGTGCAGGAAAGGTCACGGTAAGGGTCAGGGGTGGCGTTGAAACCTCTGATACGAGCGGCGTTGTCGGGCCACACAGCCTCTGCATGCCGCTTTGGTTCTATCTTCGCCAGACGCCTCTGACCCGGCCGGGCAAGCTGATCGCGTCGCTGGCATCTGATCTCGCCGCTGATGACAACATCAAGGACGTCTCCCGCCTGCACGGTCTGAGCCGGGCCATTGGCGAGCGGGTTGCCTATACCACTGGCGCTACGGGCATCGGGACGCAGGCCGAAGACGCCATGGCAACGGGTGTCGGCGTCTGTCAGGATCATGCGCATGTTTTCATCAGCACCGCACGCCTGCTGGGTATCCCGGCGCGCTATGTCAGCGGCTATCTGATGATGAACGACCGCGTCGAACAGGAAGCCAGCCATGCCTGGGCGGAAGCCTATCTCGACGATCTCGGCTGGGTCGGTTTTGATGTGTCCAACTCCATCAGTCCCGATGAGCGTTATGTGCAGGTCGCACGCGGGCTGGACTATCGAAGTGCCGCGCCGACAACAGGCTTCGTCGTCGGCGCCGAGCAGGAAAATCTGATTGTATCGCTCCAGGTTCAGCAGTAGCCATACCGGTCTGGCCGATACGGAGCCTGCCATGACCTATTGCGTAGCACTGAAGCTGGCCCGTCACCTGGTCTTCATGTCAGACACGCGGACCAATGCCGGGGTGGACAAGGTTTCACGCTACCGGAAAATGTTCACCTGGGAAGTTCCGGGCGAACGTGTGATCACGATCATGACGGCAGGAAATCTCGCAACCACACAGGCGGTTATCAGCCTGCTCGAAGAGCGCTCCAAGGCACCTGATGAGCGTGACCCGACATTGCTGCGCGTACCGACATTGTTCCAGGCCGCAGAACTGGTTGGGCAGATCTTGCAGGAAATTGTCGTCAGTCATGCCACCGACGGGCCGGCCTCTGAAACACCGTTTGGCGCAACGCTGATCATGGGCGGTCAGATCAAGGGAATGGAACCCCGGCTCTTCCTGATTTACCAGGAAGGCAACTTTATCGAAGCGGCCAGCGACACACCTTTTTTTCAGATCGGTGAGACAAAATACGGTCGCCCGATCCTCGTTCGTGCGCTTGATCAGGGGATGGATATCGGCGAGGCGATCCGGCTTTTGTGCGTGTCTTTCGACTCCACGATGAAGGCGAACCTTTCTGTCGGTATGCCGCTTGACGTGCACATTTATGAAGATGGATCTTTGACATCCGGACGCAGTTTCCGGATCGAAGAAACCGATCCGGCATTTGCTGAAATTTCTTCAGGCTGGGGGAACTCGCTCAAATCCGCGCTGGACGCATTGCCCGTATACCCCTTGGGTGCGTGAGGCTTTGTTTTACGGCGCTCACGCTCCGGGCTCGCGGGTGGCGTCACTGGCCGGGCTTTCGTCTTCCTGCGCATCCGCGAGCAGACCGCTGCCAGTGTCGCGGAACACGGGGCGATAATCGCGGTCGAGCTTCCAGAAATTCATTTCCATGTGTTCCAGAGGGCGTTCGGGATCCGCCGGCCGGGCATCGGTGCGGATCGTCATCGCGATATCTGCGAGGGCGCCGGGATGAAGCCGGAAATAATTGTGGCGCTCAGCGCCGCTCGCGCCTTCTACCATGATGAAATGCACCGATTTCACACCATGAAAGACTGCCCGCGATTCAGGTGAAAGGTCTTCCATTGCAGTCGCACCGAACCGGCGATTCCCGAACACCAGACCGGCCACACCCAGCGCATTGTCGTCAGGGTTCATATAGACATTGATCTGTCCGAAACCGACACCGAACTGTTCCGCCACAAGCCGCTGTTCCATCACGCCAAGATCGATGTCCGGAGCCGCCATGATCAGGGTTTCGATGCGGTAATCATCATACATCGACTGGCCCGCGCCGCGCGATTCGATCAGAAGTTCGCGCAGAGCCGCCGATGCGATGGACGCGCCATGACTGTGCGCAACGACGGTAACGGTTTCGACCTCCGGCGTCGACGCGACTAGACGCAGTGTTTCCTTCAGATGAAAGACTGAAAAGGCACCGTCCTGGGTATCCTCGAAATAGGACAGCGGCGAAGCGAGCTGCGTAGGCCAGCTGAACATGACCGGCACACCTGTCCAGCCGGAAGCCGCCCACAGCTCCAGCATGTTGAATGCACCAGTTTCGAAACTGTTGTTGAACCCGTGGACAAAAAGCACGACCTTGCCGGTCCCATGCGCCTCCAGCTGCGTTGCCAGGGTAATGCGGAAATCTGCTGATTCCTGCTGGTAGTTGAGGATGGCGCTTCGGTCCCGCTCAATCACGCCACCGACGAGCGCAAAGGGAAGTGGCGTGCCGGGAAACAGCTGCGTCTCGCGGGTCTCGGCGAGGCTGTATTTCAGTTTGCCCGCATCGGCCGCCCCACCCATCATGTAGCGCGAATATTCAGCCGGCGTCATGCCGGCAACATCGACCCGCATCAGCCCGAAGGCCATCGCGCTGGAGCGGTCCTCACCAAAGCCCGTGCCGACTGTCCTCGCCTTGCGGTCGGTCACGAACAGCATTTCCGGCATCGTGTCGGTGATCGCGATGTCGGTTGTCAGCGTTGCGCCGTGAAACAGCTCAGGCGCATTCGGGCTTGGCGCAAGAGGATATGTGCTTGTGCAGCCAGCCAGCGCAACAACCAGACCAGTCGCCGCTGCACTGCGTTTCAATCCGTTCTCCAGCCCAGTTTTTTCGTCTTTTGCCAACTCATCATCCCCGATATCCACGCCCAACCGATCGCCAGAGCGAGCGCGGCTGACAGGTAGCATTGCGGCAGGGATGCAAAACCGGTTGGACAGACCGAACCCCTCATCACCTCCAGAACACTCGCTATCAGGGCCAGCGCCAGGACAGGCAACCATGCGAGCAGGAACACTAGGTGACGGGCCCAGCCTGTCAACACGGCTGAAATCAGGATCAGAAGATATCCGGCAAAGACCAGATAACAGGCAGGCACCGGTCCAAGGCTTGGACAGGCATCCGCGCTGATCATCCGCGCCCCTGTCAGTTGGCCGGCGGAGACGAGACCGACAAGCGCGAGCAGGACAAGGATAAAACGGTGATTCATGCTGCGTGCCTGCGATCTTGGGTGAGAAGGGAGAGCGCAAACACAATCGCATGCGCCGTGTTCATTGCGGTTGGCAGCACCATCCAGCCAATATCCGGCCGCGCAAAATAGATCAGGAAGATCGTGATCAGCAGAAGGCCGGGACTGAACAGCGCCATCCAGCGCGGATAGTCGGCGCGGCCCATGGCGATTCTCGCGATCCACAGGACAGAGAAGCCGAGAATGGCGACACGCAGCGCATTGACCAGCGGCTCATGCAGCGCGGCCTGTGCGCTCAGCAAGTCTGCGGATGTTTCGCCGGCCGCCACCGACTGCACCGTCAGGGCCAGCAAGGCGCGCTGTCCAATCCAGATGATCGCGAGGATGAACGCCCAGCTCATCGCCAAAAACACCGCCAGCCGGAACCCGCCCCGACCCGGCAGCAGGCGGCCCGTCAGATGCCAGTATCCGCACAGATAAAGCGGTCCGGCAGCAACCGCCAGTGCGTGGCCGAGCGCGAGCCGGCGCGGTGAAATCTGCGCGAAATAAGCATAACCGGGATCGGTGAAATCGGCCTGCGGGACCAGTTGGATCAACCCTTCTCCCAGGCCGGTCACAAGTGCACCAATCAGTCCGGCCAGTCCGAACCAGAACAGCGCCGGGGCGGGCTTGCCCTTTGCCGCGCTCATGGCCTGACCTTGCGTGCGTCAATCGTGTCGCCGGCGCTGTGGCCTGCAAATGTCTCTGATGTGCCGTCCGGCCAGTCGATGCGGACATCGACCGGGCCGCTTTGATCGCCAAGACCAATGAACAGGCTTGCGCTCTGGTCTGATGACAGCCCCTGAGCGGGCACGACCTGAAGCACTTGCTTACGCGCCCCGCCAGTGATTTCGACATGCGCGCCATAGCTGCGCACCGAATCGTCAAGGCGCAGGGTCAGCGAGCGCGTATTCTGCGTGGTGTTGAGAAAGGCGCGCGAGGGGCCTTTCAGATTGGCCCAGACAAGATCGGGCCGGCCATCGCCATCGAAATCGCCGACCACTGGCGAGATCGCGAACAACCGGTTCGCTGCGCCGGTTGTCTTCTCGACCGGGTGAAATTCCTTGCCCTGATAATTCTGCAGGATCTTGCCGGCATAGCGGTGGACAATCGCCGGCTGGCCGAACTTGGCGTAATTCTGCGCAACGATGATATCTTCCCAGCCATCGAGATTGAGATCTGCGGCGACCACGCCCCAGCCAAAACCGATCCGGGCCGCATTCATCTGCTCTGCGATATCCGAAAAGCCGCTCTGCCCATTGCCTGCAAAAAGCATATAGGCGGGGTTGAAGGGGGCATTTTCAGGCAGGTCACCGCGCAGCATCGCAGCGGGCATGGTATGGCCGACATTCGAAGCGTAGAAATCGAGCACGCCATCGCCGTTGAAGTCACCTGCTGCAAGTCCCATCGGGTAGGAATTGACCGAGGGGTTCTCGACCCGCACCAGAGGCGGACCGCCATCATTGCGCCAGGTCTCAATCACACCGGTATCCTGCGCGACGATCAGGTCAGGGTCGCGGTCGGTGTCAAAATCTGCCAGCAGGGCGACGAACGTGTTGTGCTGGCGGCGCAGCCCCCAGGCTTCGGTCTGGTCGGCAAATCCGCCACCCGGCTGGCCGACAAGAAGATAAGAGTAACCGCCATAAGGCTTGTTGAAGATGGTCTGGCCTTCGACATAAGCGTTCTGGATGTATCCTGACAGATAGAGATCGGTCAGGCCGTCGCCATTGATATCACCGGGGGCAATGGACAGGATCGTGGTCCTGTCATCTTCAGGAGGGATGAAAACCTTCGTGCCCGCGCCGAGCTGGCCGCGCTGATTGGGATGGATCCACAGCCCGCTTTCGCGCGCCAGGACGAGTTCCGGCCAGCCATCAAAATCCAGATCGACGGAAACCCCGCCCAGTGTCGCATCATCGTCTGACTTGCCCAGACCGTGATTCTCGCTGATATCCTCGAAACGTTTGCTGGAATCGGAATATCGGAAAAGTCCGTCAGGCTGCCCACGGCCACCACCCAGCAAAATCTCATCGTGTCCATCCTGATCAATATCGATCACCACGCCTGCCATGAACGGCAGTGATCCGGTCTTGTCGGTGATGTCTGCCGTATTGGTATGATCGAGATCGGCCGGCTCGAAGGCGAGCTGTGTCTTGCCCTGCGGCTTCCATTCCAGCTGGAACAGGCGAAAGCCCAGCCAGCCGGAACTGAGAATGGCGATAAGGATGGTGCCTAGTCCGACCGCGCCGCAGCCGAACCAGAACCATTTGCGAATAAACCCCTTCAGCCCCTCCATATCGATCAGTTTCGCGTGCGGGCATCGAGCCCAAACAGCCGGTCGAGCGAGAAGGCACCCGGACCTCTGGCCATGATCACCAGCAGCACAACGGACCACCAGACATGGCTGCCCCACCAGCTTGCAGCATCCGGGAAGACCAGCCGTTCAATCACGAGGGTCATCACCAGAAGACCAAGCGCGGCAAAACGCGATGTCAGGCCGAAGATCAGCAGCAGCGGCAGAAGAATTTCGGCGATGCCCGCAAGATTGGCGAAGCGCTCGACCAGCCATTGCGTTGTCGGCGCATAGGTGCCCTCGACAACATCCGAGCACAGCACCAGTGCGCCGGGACGGGCTTCTTCCGGGCAGAAGAATTCATACAGGAACAGGTCGTATTTATCGACATTGAACTGAAACGGCCCGCTCCACTTGGTCAGGCCGGACATCAGGAAGACCCGCGCAACGGTCAGGCGCGCCAGCAGCAGCGCGACGGGCTCCAGCCAGTCTGCTTTCTCTGTCAGCCAGACATAGGACGATTTTGCTTTGTCAAGAATATTCACTGGTTGATTTCCCCGGTGGAATTGAGGCCCGAAAACAGGCCGGATTGAAAACTGAAGGCGATCATCGACGACAGGTCCGCTTGTGGATCGTGTTGGATGGTCTGCTCGCAGGCGTCGCTGAGGGGTGCGCCAGCAGCGATGGCTTGAAGAAAGGCGGAAAGGGCGGCATCGGCCGGCTGAAAAAGCACATCATATTCCGGTCGCCAGAACACCATTGCTGCGGCACGCTGTGCAATCGCAACCTGGCCTTGCGGCGGTTCGTCCTGCTCCAGATTGCTCCACAGCTGCGTGATGTCGAAATTCAGGCTGACCCGTCGCAAGGTCGGGTGCAGCTGAAAACGACTGTTCATCAGCTCGGCTTCGCCAAGATGCTGGACCGCCTCAGCGCTGAGCGGGCTGGCATCGCTGGCGAGATGTGCTTCGAGCCATCCGCGATCGAGCCGGGCAAGATCGCTCAGCCATGCCATGCCGTGCTCGCTCTGATGTTCGGCGATGAAATCCGGCAGGTCGCCGCCATATCCGACAAGGCTGCGCCGGGTGGCTGGGTGGCGGGCAGCATAGGCGCGGGCCATGTCGCCGAAAGCGTCTGCGCCCATCAGTAGCGCCAGCCGCGAATAATTCGAGCGCAGCGCGTCGACACAGGCCAGCGTGCCGGAATTGCGATAGACAAACGCGCGCTGGCCCGGCGCTGCATTCGTCTCCATCAGGGGCGCAAGGTCTTCCTGCCCAGCCTGCCGGCCAGCGAATCCGGACATTAGCTGGATGTGGCGTTCAAGCGGCGTCATGATGCATCGCCAGTCTCTTCGCGCGGAGCAATTGCTCGGCTTCACGGCGCTCTTGCAGCAGTGCAGCGAACGGGGGAATGTTTCCATCACGCTCGATCAGGACCGGGCGCGGCCCCCACAGGCGGATCGCCTCCTCAAGCAGACGCCAGACCACAGGCCCCACGGGGCTGTCATGGCTGTCGATCAGGAAAGCGCTTCCCAGCAACGGGTCTTCGCTATGACCGGCAATATGGACCTCGCCAACAAGGTCGGCCGGCAGCGCACGAATATAGGCATAAGGATCAATGCCGACATTGAAGCCGCTGATTGCGATATTGTTGATATCGACCAGCAGGCCGCAGCCCGACCTGCGGGCCACTTCGCTCAGGAAGTCAGGTTCATCAAGATCGCTGCGAAACATCAGGTAATTGGTCGGGTTCTCGATCAGGATGCGCTGGCCGATTGCGTCCTGGAATGCGCTGACGCGGGCGGCCAGATGGCTGACGGCTTCCTGTGTGCGCGGCAGCGGCAGGAGATCAGCGTGATAGCGTCCACCATGGGCGGAGAAAGTTGCGTGCTCGGACACCTGCTCGGGCTGAAAGCGTTCGATCAGCCGTTTCAGTGCGCTCATATGTTCAGGATCGAACGGGTCGAGACCGCCAAGCGAGGCACCGACACCGTGAAAGCTCAATGCACGATTGTATCGAATGGCTTCAAGCCAGGCCAGACGCGGCCCGCCATCAACCATGTAATTCTCAGGGTGAACCTCGAACCAGAGACCATCCTCGTCCACCTCAAGTGCTTCCCGGTAGTGATCGGGCTTGAGGCTGACACCGGCGGAGGGGGGGAGGACGGCGGGAAGAGACATGGCTCTGATCCGAGGAAGCGCCTGTCCGGGTGTTACGCCGGGTTGTTGCGGTCGAGCTCGTCAAGCGAAGCCGGGCCATCCGGTGTCACGATGAATTCGCAGGTGCCGCGCGGTGCGAACGTCCAGGCATTGCCCTGGAAATCGATGGTCGAGGTGCCTTCGCAGCTCGTGCCCTTGCCGGCCTTGCAGTCATTTTCACCCGACAGGGCAATGCCGTAGCACTTGTCCTTGCGGCCTTTCAGGCGCTCGCCGGCCTGCCACTTGGTGAAGGCTTCCTGCACATCTGACGGAGCGGCTTCGGTCAGGCTCAGTTGCGCGTTCGGCTTGGCGCTCGCGGTGCCGGCGACGGTGGCAAGGGCAAGACCTGCCAGAACCGATGCGGCGATGAATTTCGTATTGGACATTTCAGAACTCCTCGTTTGGTCAACACCTGCGAAGTCGTTCGCGTCTGGTGTGATTAGATATCTAACGGATCGCACGCTCACAATCGATTCACGAGTGCGGCGATCGTGATCACCAAAAAGCGAGCAATGTTTCGGCGGTCAGGCCCTCCTTGCCGCTGATGATGGACAGCAGTCCCATACTGCCGGACTGCCGGACTGCCGGACTGCCGGACTGCCGGGCGATGGATATCTCGACTGGCCGAGCGGAGAGAACCTATTTCGCAGGCAGGTCGCGCACGATCCGGAAGCCAGTATGATTGGTCGAGAAATCATCATCCTGGGACTGGCGCGCAGACGGCCTGTAGCGCCGGCAATAATTCTCCGCGCACAGGAATGAGCCGCCCTTGAGCGTATGCTGGCCGGGCGCGTAAGGCGTGTCGGTCCACTCCCAGACATTGCCGATCAGGTCATATGTGCCATTGCGGCTCGCGCCGAAACATCCGACCGGGGCGGTGCCGGAAAAGCCATCCTGGCCCGTGTCAACGAGCGGAAAGACGCCCTGCCACGTGTTCGCCCTGGGCCGGCCGCCTTCGTCATAGGCAGCCGATATCGCGTTTCCGGGATCGGGCAAAGCGAGGCTGGCGGCGTATTCCAGTTGCGTTTCATCAGGCAGCCGTCCGCCGGCCCATTCGGCATAGGCGCGCGCATCATTCAGCGAGACGTGAACCACGGGATGCTTGTCGCGCCCGGCAATGTCCGAGCCCGGCCCCTCCGGCGTGCGCCAACCGGCACCGGCCACCAGTTGCCAGCCCTGCTGGCCATCTGTGCCAATGATGCCGAAAACCGCCGAACCTGCACCCTGCCGGCCTTCAATGACGCTGCGTTCAGCGTCGGTGACATAGTCTGTTGCGTCGACGAACTGGCGAAACTGCGCATTGGTCACTTCATGAGCCAGCATTTCGAAACCTTCGACATGCAGCTTCACCGGCGGGCCTTCTTCGGGATAGACTGGGGCCTCACCCTGTCGGAATGCGCCCGGCGGAACGGTCACGAACTGTCCGATCCGGTCATCATCCAGCCCGCAAGTCTGCACCGATGCAGCGCGGTCATTGCCAGGCGGACTGCATGCGGTCATCGCGAGTGCCGCGCAGATGCAAAGCGATTGTCTCATTGGGTGACCCTTTCCACACCGGGTAGACTGGCGAAAGCTGCCTTCAGCCCGATCGTGTGTCGTGTTCCAGTCAATCGGCATCCGGCATCAGCTCATTGACCATGTCCATGACCGCTCCCGCCCTCAGCGTGTGTTTCGCATGAATGCGATGATCGCCTCGCTCAGCGCTTGCGGGCGCGCTTCCTGCAGGAAATGACCGCCGCCACTGATGGTGACATGCGCCACGCCTTTCGCGCCGGGGATCCGCGTCTGGAAAACCTGTTCGCCGCCGCGTGTAACCGCATCATCATCGCTGAACGCTGTCAGCACCGGCTTTTCGAACGCTTCCAGCACTTTCCATGCCGCATCATTGGCTTCGCGGTCGCGTTTGTGATGCGTCATCAGCGGGACCAGTGTCGGAAAGGCGCGCGCGCCGGCGATATAGCGCTCATCCGGGAACGGGGCGGCGTAGCCATCCAGCACCGCTGTGTCATCCATGCCCGAAAGCAGGGCAAACACATCGCGCACGGAAAAATCCGGGCATTCGGCGCTGTATTTCACCCAGTGCAGGAACGCGTCCGGTGCGCCGGAGCGGAAAGCTTCGGTCACCTGCGCCGCAGTCGGCACCGGTATCGTCGGGTAATGCTGCGTCATCATTGCCGATATCTCTTCGGTGACGGAGCGCGAGTCCGGCAGTCCGGTATTGGCCACGACCAGACGGGCGAACCGTTCGGGCTGGTCTGCGAGCAGGCGCAGCCCGATCAGCCCACCCCAGTCCTGACAGACCAGTGTGAGACCGGACAGGCCAAGCCCGTTCAGCCATTGCGTCATCCAGTCGACATGACCGGCATAGGTATAGTCGGCAATTGCTGCCGGCTTGTCGGATCGGCCAAAGCCGACAAGGTCCGGTGCGATCACGCGATAGTCTGCCGCGGTCAGCAGCGGCACCATCTTGCGATAGAGAAACGACCAGGATGGCTGACCATGCATGCACAAGATCGGCTCGCCATCGCGTGGGCCCTCATCGAGATAATGCACGCGCAGGGGCGTGCCGTCGGCGGCTTTGATTTCGTTGTAGTGCGGCTGAAACGGGAAGTCGGGAAGGTTGGAAAACCTCTCATCCGGGGTTCTCAATACGTCCATTCCTGTCTCCCTGTTCTGGTTTTGGTGCAGCGTATTATTGGCACCGTGCGTGTCAACAGACGGGCAGGCCGGTCACGCATCAGTGTCCAGGGCGCAGGGCGTCAACCCGTTCACGCGCAGCCCGTGCCAACGAGGAAATGTCATCCCAGCGCCCGGCCGCGACAAGATCAGCAGGGGTCAGCCAGGAGCCGCCCGCTGCCACGACATTGCCCAGTGCGAGATAGTCAGCAAGATTGTCAGGACTGACACCGCCGGTCGGCATGAAGCGGATTGCCGGCAGGGGTGCACGCAGCGCTTTCAGGAACGGCGCGCCGCCACTGAGTTCGGCAGGGAAGAGTTTCTGCATCGCAAAGCCCTCGTCCAGCCGGCTGACCGCTTCGGTTGCCGTCGACACGCCGGGGATGACGAGCCCGTCAAACGCCTGCAGGGCCGGGACAAGGCCGGGCGGGGTGGCGGGCGTGACCAGGAAATCTGCGCCCGCCTTTCGGGCCGCATCAATATCGGCAGGTGACAGGATCGTCCCGACGCCGACGAACATCTCCGGCATTTCGCTGGTGATGGCGCAGATTGCATCGATCGCGCAGGGCGTGCGCAATGTCACTTCGATCACATCAAGGCCACCGCGGAGCAGCGCGCGCGCCAACGGAACGGCGCTTTCCAGAGCCGCAATGGTCACGACCGGAACCACGCCGCAGCGCTTCAGGCGATCAATATCAGCGGTATCGGGCATCAGTCGGCATTCTCCGTGCAAGTTCTCTGGTTTCGACGCGAACGATCTCACGCAGACCCGCGTGTCGCAACTGATTAGGCCCTTGATGGCTATTCAACAATTCCACGGGCGATGCGAAAGGGGCCTTGAAGGAAAAATCAGTGTTGGCGACGACAGAATGCGGATCCGTTTGCCAGCGCGAAAGCGAAAGGATCGTTCATGAACATGTGTTGCGCTGAGCCCGGTTCGGGCTGGCGCGCAGAGCGGTTGCATCAATCACCGACCAGTCCATCGCAGCCCGTTCGTGACAGCATTTCGTCAATCGCCGGTCGCACATTTTCCGGCAGGGCCCGATGCGCTTCGCGCAGCGCCTCAAGGCATTTGACCTGATAGGCAAATGTCGGCTGTGTCCATGTCCGCCCGTCGATCTGAGCCTCCCAGCGGTCAAGCCCGGTGCCGGCCGCTCCAGCATTGGCCCGCAGGAACGGCACATAGACCCGGCCGATCTCGCTCAGCAAAGGCGCAAGTGCCGTGCGCGCCTCAGTCGGCTCGAACCAGTCATCCTCGGAAGGCTCCAGACCGGAAAGGTCCTCCATCCGGTCCAGCCAGGCGCGCAGGCGGGGGCTGCGCTGCGCAATTATGGCGGCAGATGTCGGCTCGATAATGCCAAGCTGCGTCAGCTGACCGAAAACGGCAAAATCCGCCGAGCACGGACGCGCGCCGAGGATATAACCCCTCTGCGCAATCAGTGTATCGAGGATGTCGACAAAGCGCACAAAGCTGTCTTCGATCGTCTGCGCGGTGATATCGTTCGAGCCGACAACATAAAGCCGGTCATACTGGCGCTGTGTGATCTGGTCGGCCTGTTTGCGCGCAAGGTCATCGGGCAATGTCGCGTTCGACCAGAAAATCAGGAGCGGCCCGGCATTCTCGCGGTCAGCCTTGTGATGCCAGCGATAGTGGAACATCGCCTTGGTCAGCCATTCATCGCCGTAGTCCTCGATCAGTTCATTATAAAAAGCGAGCTCGTGATCGCCGGGTATCACTTGCCGGCCGGCATATTCCGTCTCCAGCCGCCGGGTGATCGGTGTGGAGTCGACCATTGCCTCGCGCTGGCCATCCTCGCTCGTGAAATAGAAGCAGGGCAGCAGTTTCACCCTGGGAGCGGGATAGCCTTCGGGCGGGTTCTGGTGCCCGCCCCAGAGTATGTTGTGGGCGATCCTGCGATAACGCAATGTTGCGAGCATCTTGCGGGTATAGGGCGAGCCGGGGGCACCCAGCAGTTCGATCCGATGGCTGGAAGTCATGTCAGGGGCCTTTCAATTTGCGCGCGAGCCTGCCGTCGAGGCTTGCTGTCAGTCTGGCCGCCAGTTTTCCGGTGCCAGTTCAAATCCGTCAAATGAAAAGCCGGGTCCGACCATACAGGACACCAGCGTCCATGCACCGAGCGTTTCGGCGGCCTGCCAGTGATCGGCTGGCACAACCCATTGCGGGCGCTGGCCGGCACGCAGGTCGGGCCCAAGCTGCACCGATCGTGTGCCATGACCGTCTGGCAGGGCCACGCTGAGCGCCAGCGGACCGCCGGCATGCCAGGCCCAGGCTTCGTCGGCATCGACCACGCGGTGCCAGGCCGAGACCTCATCGGCTTGCAGGAGATAATAGATCGCGCTCAGCGCCGCGCGCGTGCCGGCATTTTCCCGCGAGCGAAACGTCTCGGTATAATGGCCACCTTCGGGATGTGGCCGCAGATCAAGAAGCCGGATGATCTCGCGCGCGCCGAGATCGCCGGAAAGGGCGCGCATCAGAACGTGTCTTTGCGCCGGCGGATCTCGGCAAACGTCGCCACAGCATCGCCGGGATGGCCCATCGCGCCCTGCAGGGCCGGCTGATCAGCGCGCAGGAAGGGATTGGTGGCCAGTTCGCGTTGCAGAACGGTCGGCACCGTCCATTCGCCAGCGTCCCGCCTGGCGGCGATGTCGTCCGCATAAGCCTGCAATGCGGCATTGTCGGGATCGACGGTCACGGCGAAGCGGGCATTGGCCTTCGTATATTCATGCGCGCAATAGATCACGGTTTCTGGCGGCAGGGCTTTCAGCCTGCTGAGGCTGTCCCACATCATCTGCGGGTTTCCCTCGAACATCCGCCCGCAGCCCAGTGCGAACAGTGCGTCGCCGACAAAGGCCAGTCCGGCAGCCGGGACATGATAGGCTATATGGCCAAGCGTATGGCCGGGAACATCGATCACGGTGGCGGTAAAGCGGCCAAGTTTGACAGTGTCACCGCCCTGAACGGCGATATCGATCGGATTGATCTTGCCGCCTTCGCCGCGCGGGGCCACGATCTTCGCGCCTGTCGCGCGGACAATCGTGTCATTGCCGCCGGCATGGTCGGGATGCCAGTGGGTGTTCCAGACCTGGGTGATTGTCCAGCCGCGTCGGGTTGCCTCTTCGAGATATTTTGCCCCGTCCGGCGTGTCGATGGCTGCGGTCTCGCCGGTTTCCGGGTCATGGGCAAGAAAGCCGTAATTGTCATCGAGGCATGGAAACTGATGGACTTGCATGGCGAGCGGGCTCCTCAAAGTCGGTTGGTGATCATTGGCGTTGGCTGTGTTGTGCTATCATATGAGGCGTCATGCGTCAGGACAGTGTTTCCGTTTCACGATTTTATTCCAGCCGGCTGGGCCAGGCGGCGGGCGAGGTTCTGGCTGGCCGGGTGGTTGACCTCTGGGGCCACAGCCGCGGCCTGTCGATGCTGGGCTACGGCTTTGCCCGACCGTTGCTGGCCCCGTTCGCTGGCGAAGCCTCACGCATCGTTGCCGCAGTGCCGGAGCTGGCCGGTCATGTGCTTTGGGATGCATGCGGGCGTGGCAACTGCACCGTGATGGTGCCGGAGTTGCGCCTGCCTTTTGCCGATGGTCTGTTTGATCGCGCGGTCTTGCTGCATGCGCTGGAAGAGACGGTCGATCCGCGCCAGCTGTGCCGCGAGATCTGGCGGGTGATGGCCCCGGAAGGGCGGATCATCATTGCAGCGACCAATCGCAGGGGCGTGTGGGCGAGCGCCGAACGCACGCCCTTCGGCCATGGCCGGCCCTGGACGAAGCGCCAACTCGCCACGCTGCTTTCTGACTGCGCATTCCAGGTCACGGCCAGCACGCATGCGCTGTTCATGCCGCCGATCGGTCACGGCGTCATCGCGTCGGGCGCAGATGTCTGGGAGCGCGTCGGACATTTTGCAGCGCCCGGTCTGGGCGGTGTTGTGCTGGTCGAAGCGGTCAAGCGATTGTATATCCGTCCGGGTAGTGGGGCGGTGGCTCCGGTCACTTATGCTGAAAAGTCACGCAGACCCGTGGGCGCACTGCCCAGAGAATGAGCAGATGAAGGGTCGGATCGCCCGGTTGGCGACGTCGATTTGACCGGCGCTGATGCAGCGCACTAGATATTGCAATTATTTTTTGATGAGGAAAGCGACACGCGGATGAAACTCGTAACGGCCATTTTCAAACCCAGTCGACTGGATGCGGTTATCGATGCGCTTTCGGAAGTCGGCAGCACCGGGCTGACAGTTACCGAAGTGCGCGGCTATGGTCGCCAGCAGGGCAAGACCGAAGTGTATCGCGGTGCCGAGTATGAAGTTCGCCTGCTGCCAAAAGTGCAGGTCGATGTTGCCTGCACCGATGATGCGGTCGAACGGGTGACGGATGCGATCATCCAGGCGGCCAATACTGGCACGATCGGTGACGGAAAGATCTTTGTCCGCGCGCTTGATACGGTTATCCGCATCCGCACCGGCGAGCGCGACGATCAGGCAATCGGTGGCTGACCAAGGTGTCATGACGGTTGCTGGTGCCCGGCCCTGTGGACTTTCCGACATCGGCGAAAACGCGAGAATCAAGCGAGGCGATCCCCGCACGGACGGGCCGCGTCTCGAAGGAAGGGCCACGTGAGCTGGTTTTCAGCAGCCTGCTATGGCTCGAAATGGGCCTGCTGGGCCTTGTTGTGCAGCTGCAGGTTCAGCATGACCGCCTTGAGCGGGCGCAGCAGCCAAAGGATGAAAAACGCCATCAGGCTGAGCAGGATGATATAGGCCGGGACCAGTCCCCAGATCGGCCAACCGGTCATCGGCAGGATGAACGCGAACGGGCCGAACACGATCAGCACCGCGAACATCGCGAAAAAGGCCGGTCCGTCGGCTGTGTCGGCGGCACGGAAATCCTGCCCACACGCCGCGCACTCGTCCTTGATGGTCAGGTAGCCGCGGAACACCTCGCCCTCACCGCAATTGAAACAACGACATTTCAAGCCCGACATGACGGGGGAAGGGTTTGACATCTGGCCGGTCTCCGCAGGCGGTTTTTTCTGAAGGAAGTCGTATACCCGGCGCGCAAAGCTGACCATGCGCGCGATTGATGCAGGGCCGGGCCAGGCCCGATCGAGACAGGCTCAGGACCGACGCGCAAGGTGC
This sequence comes from uncultured Hyphomonadaceae bacterium, assembly GCA_964442925.1. Lineage (GTDB taxonomy): Bacteria > Pseudomonadota > Alphaproteobacteria > Caulobacterales > Hyphomonadaceae > UBA5336. Next base: position 7,400 of record CAYUEM010000004.1, on the reverse strand, counting down.
AGGATCACCTCATCTGCGCTCCAGTTGAGCCGTGAAAGTCCACGGGCGCGAAAGCTGCTCACCGTCCCTTGCGTCAGTGCGGCCATGGCCACCACTTCCAGATCGAGTGCATGAGCAAGATCGACCATATCGCTGGCGGTGCACGGATGCAGGGTGTCTTCGGCATGCCAGGCCGGGGCCGCAGGCATCCGCCCTGAACGCACCAGCGCGAATCGGCGCGACCAATGCCCGAAATTGCGGAAACTGATGATCATTTCCGGCGCGATCCGGGCCAGCTCCGACAGGACGTTTTCCGGGCCGCGCATTTGCTGGATTGCCTTTGACAGGATGGCGACATCGAAACTGTTGTCGGGAAAGATCTCGAGATCATTGTCGGCATCGCCCTGTATCACCGACAGGCCCCGTGCCAGCGCGCGTCCGGCAAGCTCGCTCGACAGTTCAAGCCCCCGCGCATCCACGCCAAGCCGGTCCCGCAGCAGCGCCAGAAGCGCGCCGTCACCGCAGCCAATATCGATCACCCGTGCACCCTGTGGCACGCGGCTCATGATCGCGAGATGGTCGGCGCGCGCGCTCAACCGGTCAGCCCCCGCCGGTGCGCTGAGGCGTCAAGGAAGCCGGCAACAGCGGCTTCAAATCCCGGTTCTTCGAGCAGGAAGGCGTCATGGCCCTTGTCGCTCTCAATCTCGATATGGCTGACATCGGCGCCGGCTGCGACCAGCGCGCGGGTAATCTCCATCGCCGCTTCTGGGGGGTAGTGCCAGTCGGAGCTGAACGAGAACAGGCAGAAGCGGACCGGGTTGCCGGCAAACACATCGGCGAGCCGCCCACCCTTTGCCGCGCCGAGATCGAAATAATCCATCGCACGGGTCACATAGAGATAAGAATTGGCATCGAACCGATCGACAAAACTGCGGCCCTGATGGCGCAGATAGCTTTCGATCTGGAAATCGGCACCAAAGCTGAAGCTTGCCCGGTCACGGTTCTGCAGGCCGCGGTCGAATTTCCGCTTCAGTGCGCCCTCTGACACATAGGTGATATGCGCGGCCATGCGGGCGACTGCAAGACCGCGCGCCGGCCGGCGCTGCTCTGCGATATAGGTGCCATCGCACCAGTCGGGATCCGCCATGATCGCTTGGCGGCCAACCTCGTAGAATGCGATATTCTGGGCAGAATGGCGCGCAGATGTTGCAATTGGCAAAGCAGTGAAAACACGTTCAGGGGCCTGCACCGCCCATTCCATCACCTGCATTCCGCCCATCGACCCGCCGATCACCGAGAACAGGCTGTCAATACCCAGCGCATCAATGCAGGCGCGTTGGGCGCGCACCATGTCGGCGATGGTGATGACCGGAAAATCCGTGCCCCATACGCGTCCGTCCGGGCGCAGCGAGGCCGGGCCGGTCGTGCCCATACAGCCGCCGAGCACATTTGTCGCGATCACGAAATAACGGTCTGTGTCAATCGGCTTGCCCGGACCGACAAGGCGCGGCCACCATGCCGGGCGTCCGGTCACCGGATTGGCGCTTGCGGGGAACTGGTCGCCGGTCAGCGCATGGCAGATCAGGATGGCATTGGAGCGCTGTGCGTTCAGCTCACCCCAGGTTTCATAGGCGATCTCGACATGTTCAAGCCCACTGCCGCTGTCAAGCGGCAGCGGGGCTGGCAGGACAAGACGCTGCAGGGCGTCGGGCGTCAGGCGGGACGTGTCAGGCATCGGCGTGGTTTTAATCCGATCAGACAATCTGTCCATGCGCTGAAGGCAAACCAGCCCATCGCGAGGCCGTGACTGGCCAGAAATGTGCAGATGCGCCATGAGATCAGGTGTCGGCAAGAGGAAACCCTTGATGGAAAACCTGCTGGAACTGTTCGCGACCTGGCCCTGGGGCATATATGCGGTGCTTGTGATCGGCCCGTTCGTGCAGGAAGATGCTGCTGTCATCTTTGCTGCGACTGCTTCTGTGACGGGCCTTGGCGAGCCTTTGTTGTTGTTTCTCTCGATATTTGCCGGGCTCAGCCTCAGCGATGGCTGGAAATACTGGGCCGGGCGCGCCGCGCGAAGTCAGAGCTGGGCACGCCGGTTCGCCGAAAGGCCCGCCGTGCTTCGTGCGCGTGACAAGGTGATGCAGCATCTTGGTGCCAGCGTGTTGATGGTGCGCTTCGTGCCGGGAACGCGCATCCCGTTCTATCTCGCTTCGGGCTATTTCCGTGCGCCTTATGTGAAATACCAGGTCTTCATGCTGCTGGCGGCAGCATCCTATATCGGTGCGATTTTCGCGATCATGCACCTGCTCGGAGAGATTGCCGGAGAGCGCGCGAGGGTCTGGCTGCCTGTGTTTGCGCTCGTGCTGTTCATCGGTGTGATTGCCGCGCAGGTCTGGCGTGCCCGCAAGGAGGCAGCGGCGGATAAAGGTGTCACAGGTCCATAGGTCTTGACGGGCGGGGCTGGCAGGCCCAATCGAAGTGGCATGAACCTCTCCAACCCCTTGCAGCGCGGGCCGCAACCGCTCGCCAGTATCCTTCAGATCACGCCCTATCAGGGCGGTGAGGCCCCACAAAGTGGCCACAAGCTGTCGTCGAATGAGAATCCGCTTGGCTGTTCACCCCTGGTTGCACAGGCGCTGGCGCGGGCGGGCGAGACGCTTGCGGCCTATCCTGATGGTCACTCCACCGCCCTGCGTGAAGCGATCGGGCAGGCATATGGCATCGATCCGGCGCGGATCGTGTGCGGTGCCGGCTCGGATGAAATCTTCCAGTTCCTTGCCCGCGCCTATCTGTCGCCGGGTGATGAGATCATCCAGACCACGCATGGCTTTCTGGTCTACCGGCTGGTTGCGCAGGCCTCTGGTGCGATCACGATCAACGCGCCGGAAACGCAGTTGACTGGCGATGTCGATGCGATTCTCGCCAGCCTCAGTGCGCGCACGAAGATTGTCTTCCTGGCCAATCCGAACAATCCGACCGGGACATATATCCCGTTTCAGGAGGTCCGGCGCCTGCAGGCCGGCCTGCCGGAAAACGTGCTTCTGGTGCTGGATGGCGCCTATGCGGAATATGTTCAGCAGAACGACTATTCCGCCGGGCTGGAACTGGCTGGCGAAATGGCGAATGTGCTGATGACGCGGACCTTTTCGAAGGTTCACGGGCTGGCGGCGCTGCGGCTGGGCTGGGCGTTCGGGCCGGCCAGTGTCATCGACGCGATCAACCGCGTGCGCGGACCGTTCAATGTCTCATCACTGGCGCAGGCGGCCGGGATTGCAGCGATCAGTGACAGCGGTTTTGTCGCGCGCTCGGTTGCCCACAACAGCACCGAGCGCCAGCGGCTTGAACGCGCGCTGGCCGGGCCCGGTCGCGAGCTTGTCGCCAGCGTTGCCAATTTCATCCTGATCCGGTTTGCAGACGGCCCGCAAATCGCTGCGCGGGTCGATCAGTTCCTGCGCGAACGCGGGCTGTTCCTGCGCGCGGTCGGCAGCTATGGCCTCGCCGATTGTCTGCGACTGTCGGTCGGAACCGCTGAAGCGAACACGGCAGTGATCGAGGCTTTTGCGGAATTCGACGCGGGCAAGGCGGCATGACCGTGCCGGTTTTCGACCGGATCGCGATCATTGGTGCAGGCCTGATCGGCTCGTCGATCGCACATGCGGCGCGCGCCAGCGGGGCAGCGGGCACAGTCAGGCTGTATGACCGGGACAGCGATGTCCGCCATCGCGCCCGCACACTGGCGCTGGGCGAGGTCTGCGAGACGGCCGCTGCGGCCTGTGAAGACGCAGATGCGGTGTTTTTGTGCGTGCCGCCGGGAGCGCTGGCCGCTGCGACAGGCGAATGTGCGCCCGCCTTGCGCCCCGGCGCAATCCTGACCGATACCGGCTCGGTCAAGGTCGAAGCGATTGCGCAGATGCAGCCGGCTTGCCCGACGCACGTGCATCTGGTGCCTGGCCATCCGATTGCCGGCACCGAACAGTCCGGCCCCGAAGCCGGATTTGCCAGCCTGTTCGAGGGCCGCTGGCACATTCTCACACCGCTACCGGCGGAACGCCCCGGCGACGCAGCCGCTGTCACAGCGCTGAGCACATTCTGGGCAAGGCTGGGCGCGCGGGTGGAATTAATGGACGCCGCCCGCCACGACCGGGTGCTGGCGATCACATCGCATCTGCCGCACCTGATTGCCTTCAACATCGTCTCGACTGCGTTTGACATGGAAAGCGTGGACGAAGGCGAGGTGGTCAAGTATTCCGCTGCCGGTTTTCGTGATTTCACACGTATAGCGGCTTCGGACCCAGTGATGTGGCGCGATGTTTTCCTTAACAACAAGGATGCGGTGCTCGAAGCGCTCGGGCGGTTCAGCGAGGATCTTGCCGCCCTGCAGCGTGCGATTCGCTGGGGCGATGGCGAAGCGCTGATGGCGCAATTCGCGCGCGCGCGGGGGATTCGCAAGGCGATCATCGAGGCCGGTCAAGACAGTACCAGTGTCAATTTCGGCCGCAACACGCCCGCCAATGACAAGCCGGACGATGGCGAGAGCTGATTCGCACCGGCTGGGCCATGACTCAATCGCGGTCGTGTTCGAGATTGTGATCGGCTGCGCGCCGCGCCTGCAGCCGCAGCGCCCGGCCGGACAGAACCGCGCCGGGCCCGAACCGGCCGCGCGCAAGATCGCCAGCGCGTTCGGCGGCAGCGCGCCGGGCAATGGCCGGGTCGATCAGGTCACCGGCATCCGGCCTTGCCGGCGACAGTTCCGACAGGCTGACACCGATCAGCCGCCAGGGCTCGCCCGAAGCCAGTTCGCGCTGCAAAAGGGGCAGGCTGGCGCGAAACAGCGTGCCGGCCAGTTGGGTCGCTTCGCCAAGCGTCGTGCGCCGGGTGATGATCCTGAAATCGCGGCGGCGCAGCTTTAGCGTGACCGTGGCGCCCTCAACCCCTGCGGCCTTGGCGCGGATGGCGGTCTGTTCACACATCTGCCAGAGCCGGTCAGCCAGGTCTTCCGGGTCTGTAATGTCGCGCTCGAATGTGGTTTCCGCCGAGACCGATTTGCGCACTCCGGAAGGGTCAACCGGGCGATCATCGAACCCGTTCGCGCGCGCATGCAACCATTGCCCGGTCGGGCCATAATGCGCGCTCAATTCGCGTAGGCCGGCTGCCTGCAGATCGCCCACTGTCGCAAAGCCATCACGCAGCAGCCGGGCGGCCAGTTTGGGTCCGATCCCATGCAGATCACCCGGCGCGCGCGGCGCCAGCAGGGCAGGGGCCTCCTGTGGCGAAATCACGGCGAATCCGCGCGGCTTGTCCATCTCGCTTGCAGTCTTGGCGAGAAAGCGATTCGATGACAGGCCGACAGAAACCGTTATGCCCACTGTCTCCTCGACCTGCCGCGCCAGGCGAGCGAGCAGGCTGGCGGGTGCAGCGCCATGCAGCGTGGCGGTGCCGGACAGGTCGAGAAAGGCCTCATCGATCGAGACCGGCTGCACCAGCGGGGTCAGGGCACCCATCAGCTGGCGGATCTCCTGCGCAGCCGCACGGTAACGCGCCATGTCGGGTTTCAGGACGACCGCATCGGGGCAGGCTTTCAGGGCCTTGAACATCGGCATGGCCGAGCTCACGCCGGACAAGCGGGCGAGGTAACAACAGGTTGACACCACCCCGCGCCGCCCCCCGCCGACAATCACCGGTTTGTCTCGCAATTCCGGCCGGTCGCGTTTCTCGATCGCAGCGAAGAATGCGTCGCAGTCGATATGCGCAATCGCCAGCCGGTCGAGATCGCGATGAATGAGAAGCCGCGTTCCGCCGCACGCCGGACATATCCGCGCCGAACCGGGCGTGATATTTCCGCAATCGCGGCAAAGCGTCAGCATGGCGGGCCGGTGTTCTGCTTGTGTTCATGCAACTGTTAGCACAGGATGCCTTCACCGTAAATAAAGGTTAAGACTCTTGCTGGCATGGGAGGGTATTGGCGCAGCAGCGCAGATTCGCCGGCCGGGACGTTTGCATCATGTCGAACCCACCAGAAAAATCGGTGCTCGTGGTTGAGGACAATGAACTCAACATGCGCTTGTTCTGCGACCTGCTGGATGCGTTCGGCTACCGCACCTTCCATTGCCGCGACGGTGCACAGGCGATGGAGATTGCCCGCCGCGAGCGCCCCGACCTGATCATCATGGACATCCAGCTGCCGGAAGTGTCCGGTCTCGATATCACCCGATGGATCAAGGATGATGAGGAATTGCGCTCGATCCCGGTGCTTGCTGTCACCGCTTTCGCAATGCGCTCAGACGAACAGCGCGTGCGCGAAGCCGGCTGCGAGGGCTATCTGTCCAAACCGATCCAGATCGCGTCGTTCCAGAGGGCGGTCGAAAAGCTGATGCCACAGGGGCGTGCCGCATGAGTTCCCGCATCCTTGTTGTTGACGACATCGAAGCCAATCGCAGGCTGCTGCAGGCGAAACTGGAAGCGCATTACAATATTGTCCTGATGGCCGCGAACGGGCTGCAGGCGATTGAGATAGCCGAAGCCGATCAGCCTGATATCATTCTGCTGGATGTGATGATGCCGGGCATTGACGGTTATGAAACCTGCCGCCGTCTCAAGGCGAGCCCGCGAACTGCGCATATCCCGGTGGTCATGGTCACGGCCCTGTCGGATGTGGCCGATCGCGTGCGCGGGCTGGAAGCGGGCGCGGAGGATTTCCTGACCAAGCCGGTCGGTGATTTTGCTCTGGACTCGCGCATTTCCGCCCTCAGCCGCTACAATGCGGTGGCATCGGAGCTGCGCCAGCGTCAGGCCAGCGGCATCGCCTCCGGGGCACTGGACGAACAGGAAGCCATGGAGATCACACGCCCGGCGCGGATTTTCATTGTTGATGAAAACCCGCGAAGTTCGCGGCGCAGCGCAGACCTGCTGCGCGCGGCCGGCCACAGGGTCGCCACGCTGGTCGAGTCCGGTGACATGTCCCAGCTGGCCGGCGAAGGGGTCGATATCGTTCTTCTGACGATGTCTGGGCAGAGTTTCGATGCGCTGAAAATATGCGCGCATTTCCGGATGCGCGAATCGATGCGCGCAATCTCGATCATCATCGCCTGCGAACCGCAGGATGAGAAGCGCGCGGCGCAGGCGCTTGAACTGGGTGCCAGCGATGTCATCACCGTCCCGCTGGAGCCGCAGGAACTGATCGCGCGGGTGCGAACGCAGGCACGCCGGACACGCTATATCGACATCATGCGCCGGCGGCTGGACCGCGGGCTGGAACTGTCGGTCATCGACCAGCTGACAGGGCTCTACAATCGCCGCTACATGATGAGCCAGATCAGCCAGTGCATGCAGCGCTCGCTGATCGGCGACACGCCGCTTTCGGTGATGGCGCTCGACATCGACCATTTCAAGGATGTCAATGACACATGGGGACATGCCGC
>CAYUEM010000003.1:2541-36935 GCA_964442925.1 uncultured Hyphomonadaceae bacterium | reverse complement strand
CGAGCCTTTAAAGGACGAGGAAAACCTGAAGACGTGTTTTTCAGCAGCCTGCTAATGGCCCCCCGCCGCCCGTCATTGCGCTGGCGAAGGTGCGACAAGACCGCTGGCATGGCCGATGACATGGAAAATCTCATTCTGCTCCATGACGCCCGATACCAGCTCCGCGCCCGGACCACGGGCGAAAATCACGACATCTTCACCGGCATGGGTTTCTGAAGGCATCGGGACCAGTGCCTGCTGGCGGTAATCCTTTGCCGTCGTGTCGCTGTCTGTCAGATCGGCGCGCGCGCAGGGCTCTGAGGGGTCAGCCTGACCTGCACAGGCTGCGCCCGGACCGTTGATGTATCCAAGCGTCGTATACGGTTTGCCATCGGCGGCCATGGCCATGGCACCGGTTGGATATTGCACCTTGCCGAGGATCGGATTGCCGCGCGGGGGATACCCGGCCAGCGTCATCGTGTGCGAGTGGTCTGCGGTGACGATGATCAGCGTGTCCTCGCTGCTGGTCATCTCAAGCGCGATCTTCACCGCCTGATCGAAAGCGTCAGTGTCTTCCAGTGCGCGGGCCGCATTGGTGCCATGATGGGCATGGTCGATCCGCCCACCCTCGACCATCAGGACGTAACCGTCCTCGTCGCGTCGAAGCCGGGTGATCGCGGCACCCGTCATATCCGCAAGCGAAGGCTCACCCATCAGATCATCGGCGCGGTCGAGCTCATATTGCATATGGCTGTCCTGAAACAGGCCGAGCACTTTCGTGTCGCTGTCGAAATTCGTCGTGTCGAAGCCGGCCTGACCATAAATCGCGCGATGTTCGGGCGATTTGCGCGTCCAGGCCTGGGCGAGGTCAAGACCGTCGGTGCGTGCGCCGGAGCGGTTCTCCGCTTCGGGATCGGGCATATCGGTCGTAAAAAAGTGCCGGCGTCCGCCACCCATTGCGATTTCGAAACCATCACCTTCCGGCCATTCGAGGAACTGGCGGGCAATGTCCTTGCACGCGCTCTTGCTGTCGCGGAAGGCGGTGTCGTCCTCCCAGTCGCGGCTGGCGCTCTCGGCATAGGCACTGGCCGGAGTGGCATGGGTGATCCGCGCGGTGGAGAGAATGCCGGTAGCCAGGCCGGAGCGTTCGGCAAGCTCGAAAATCGTGTCGGTGCCGTTTTCCAGCGTGCTGGCACAATTGCCGAATACCGCGTCCTGCGTCACGCCCAGCGTGCGCACTGGCGACTTCACGCCGGCCACCATTGCGGTTGCTGTTGCCGCGCTGTCAGAAACCTGTCCGTCATGTGAATAAGTCTTCGCCAGCGCGAGATGCGGCATTGTGTCCATGTTCAGCTGGTAGCTTTCCCCATCCTCACCGCGCTTCTGGCCGGCATAAATGCGCGCGGCAGTGAGTGTGGAAACGCCCATGCCATCTCCGATGAAAAGGATGACATTTTTCGCCTCAGCCTGAGGGTGCCTCTGCGCGCGCCGCGTCACGGCAGCGGCGGCCGAGACATAATAACTGTCAGTGGCCTGTTTCGGGACGGCAGCGGCTCGACCCTGAGGCGCTTGCGCCTGATTGGCCTGGGCAATTGCCTGACCTGGATCCTCGCTTCGCGAACAGGCAGCGGCCAATGCCGAAAGGGTGAAGACGAGGGCGGCAAAGGCGAGGCGCATCGGTCAATTCTCCATTCGATCCGTAAGCCATATCTCGCCTACACCAGCATCATGACAGTTCTGAAACGGTTTTGGCTTCGCGCGTGCGCCTTTTTGGCTGGCGTTGGGCGAGAAAGACGCCGACAAGGATCAGCAGTCCGCCGACCGACTGCAGCCCGGAAAGGGGTTCCTCGAACCACCGCCAGGCAATCGCCGCCGCCGTTACCGGCTGGACGAGGATCAGCACGCCGGCAATCGCGGCCGGTGTGCGGCCAAGCCCGGCAATGATCAGCCCCTGCCCGCCGATCTGGACGATCAGGGCGAGGAACAGCGGAGCGACAAAGCCCTGCGCGCGCGCCGGCAGTAGAGATTCTCCGGAAATCAACACCAGACAGAATGCCACGCAGGCTTCGGTGGCGGTCAGCCAGAAAATCACGTCCATCGCGCCGAGCCCCCTGCGCGCGACTTTGGAGAACAGCATGTAGAAAGCGACCAGGAAGGCGGCGAGAAGCGCCAGCAGGTCGCCGCTGAGGTCGGATTTCCCGCCAGCCGGCCCACCCATCGACAATAAAGCCGCCCCGGCAAGAGCTATGCTGCCCGCAAGAATCCAGATCAGGCTGGGTCGCTCCTTCAGGAACAGCCAGGCCAGCAGGCCCACCCCGGCATTGCCGAGATTGACGATAAAGGTCGCATTGGCGACCGTCGTGCGCTCCAGCGACCAGTGCCACAGGCCGATGTCCAGCGCGAAACACGCCCCCGCGATGACCACCGGCCAGACCGGCCTTGCCGGCGCGCGCTTTTCGATCAGGACCAATAGGGCAAGCAACAAAGGCAGGGCAAAGATATATCGCCAGAACGCGATCGCCTGCGGCCCCAGTTCCGACAGGCCAAGACGCAGCCCGATCGGCGCAAAGCCGAGACAGATCCCTCCGCAAAGAACAAGCATCGGCCCCAGCCATGCGCGCACCGGGATCGGGGATTGGGGCGTGTCGGTATCTGTCCTCGTCATGCAGGCGCGGTCATGCGACGGATTTGCGCCGGCGTCACGCCCTGATCGCGCAAGGATTTCAGTGTCACGGCCTTGTTACGCTTGGCGAGGCGTTTGCCATCACTGTCCAGCAACAGCGCATGATGGTGATAGACCGGGGTCGGCCAGCCCATCAGCGCCTGCAGCAGGACATGCAGCGGGGTCGACGCGGAAAGGTCTTTTCCGCGAATGATGTGGGTGACGCCTTGCAGCGCGTCATCATGGCAAGAGGCCAGATGATAGCTGGCCGGGCTGTCCTTGCGGCCGATCACCACATCGCTCAGCGCACGAATATCCACGTGGCAGCACCGCTCGCTGCCGCCTGCCGTTTCGATCCATTCCAATGCGCTGGCTGCCGAACCGAGCGCCTCGGCAGCCGCGGTTACCGACAGGCGCCAGGCATGGGGCTCGCCTGAGGCCAGTTTCTCAGTTTCTGCGGCGGCGGGCAGCGGGCCGGCGCGAAACAGTGGTTCGGGCGCATGCGGCGCACGATCGGACAGTTCCGCCACTTCCCGGCGCGTGCGGAAACAGCGATAGGCAAGGCCGCGCGCATGCAGAGCGTCGATCACGGCTGAATAGCTGGCGAAATGGTCGCTCTGCCGGCGCACCGGCGAGGGCCATTGCAGGCCGAGCCAGGCGAGGTCTTCAAGGATTGCCGCCTCATATTCTGGCCGGCAGCGCGTGCGATCAATATCCTCGATCCGCAAAAGGGCCGTCCCGCCTGCCAGGCTCGCCGCGTCAAACACGCGGAAGGCCGAGGCCGCATGTCCGATATGCAGGCGGCCCGTCGGTGACGGGGCGAACCGGGTGACGAACGCACTCATGGTCCGGCTTTGCCGCAGAGCGCTGAAACATGCAATTGATCGCTTGGGATGTGGATCAGGACTGTTCAGGCCGGCGAGAGTGTTGCAAGTTATCGCGCTAGCCCTATACGGACGGTTCGAAACGGGATTTAGAGACTCCATGCCTGACGCGACAGTGTTTGCCGGCCTCGCCGGCTGGATGGAAACGCATATTCTGGACTCTGCGCTGTTTGCGGCGGTGGGCTTTGCGGCCCTTGTCGGGGTGGGCGTGTCCTTGCTTGTCCTTTCGCTGCGTTTGCTGGGACATATGGCCCGCTCTGCGCGCACGGTCTCGAATGGGACGGTGCGCCGCGCGGCGAGCGAGCCGGGCTATCGTGTGCTTGTCGGTGAGTTCGAGGGTGTTCAGGGCATGGCCGCGGGCCAGCGTCTGGAAGACGCCCTGCGCGCCCACCTCACGAGCTTCTGTTTTGGTGCCATGTTCCGGCTGTTTCGGGTCGCCGGTCCGGTCGGGCGCCCGGAAGGCGAAATTCTCAGGCGTGCGCGGCGGAAACTGAAGAAAACCGGGGGAGATATCCTGATCTGGGGCGAGCGTGAAGGTGACAGGCTTGACGGGCTTCTGGTCTATGGCGTCTCGCGGGCGGGCAGTCTTACCGCCGATGAGGCACGCCCGTTTACCCTGCGTCTGCCAGGCGATCTGCGCGTGCATGATCTGGCGGTTGACCAGGCGGGTGCCTATCTCATCGCCAAGATGATGCAGCCCACGCTGGCGCGGCCGGAAGCGTTCCGCGAAGAGCGCGTTGCAGAGCTTGGCAATGTCCTCGATTCGATATTGGAAGCCGACGATGTTGATCGTTCCGGCGGCACGGGTGAGGGCGTGCTGCCTGCAATCGCACGTCGTGAGATCGAGCAGGACTTCAGCTCCATCGCGCTACATCTCAGCGAAACATCGCCACGTGATGACTGGCTGGAGAAGATCATCGCACGACGCCGCGCAACGCTTGAAACACTCAAGCAGGTGCCGGACCTTGACGCACTGGTTGATGCCCGGCTCGATCTCGGCCAGGTGCTGCTCAAGCGCGCGGAGTCACGTTTTGATCCGGTCGCCGTGCGTGAAGCGACCGTGCATCTCAATGCTGTGGTCGAGACCCTGCGCGGCAGCGACATCATCCGAAAAGTCCAGCGCGCCAGCGATGGTTTGCAAAGGGCGCAGGGGCTGGTCGAGACGCGACGGCGCTTTGCCGTGAACTTTTCAGCCTGAGCCGGGCATCGGGCACGACACGCCGGTGCCGCCAATCCCGCAATAACCGTTCGGGTTCTTCGCCAGATATTGCTGGTGATAGCCCTCGGCGTAATAATACGCTTCGAGCGGTGCGATCTGCGTGGTGATTTCGCCGCGACCGGCCTGTGACAAGGCCGCCTGATAGGCCGAACGGCTTTGCAATGCCGCTTCGCGCTGGGCCGTGCTGGTCGTGAAGATCACCGAGCGATACTGCGTGCCAACATCATTTCCCTGCTGCATGCCCTGTGTCGGGTCGTGACCCTCCCAGAACACCTGCAAAAGCGTTTCATAGGTCAGCTGGTTCGGATCATGGATCACCTCGACAACTTCGGCATGACCGGTAAGCCCCGAACAGGTCTCTTCATAGGTCGGATTTTCGGTCAGCCCGCCCGCATAGCCCACCGTAGTGAGCCAGGTGCCCGGCATCTGCCAGAACAGGCGCTCTGCCCCCCAGAAGCAGCCGAGACCAAAAACTGCGCGCGAATAGCCCTCTGGCGGCGACGCTTTCAGCGCGCGGTCGAACACAAAATGGCGCTCAGCCGTTGCTATCGCGCCTGAACGTCCGGGCAAGGCCTGATCAACCGTCGGGAGATTTGCAGGTTTTCGCGAAAATAGCATGACGAAGGCTCCGGTCTCGTTGCGTCTGATGATATGGGTTGCGGGAGATGGCTTGCCAATCTTCTCTTGCCGCAAGGTGGCAGCTTGTTTATAGCCGCCACTTCCTGATCGTGGTGAGGTGGCCGAGTGGTCGAAGGCGCACGCCTGGAACGCGTGTAGGCTGGCAACAGCCTCCAGGGTTCGAATCCCTGTCTCACCGCCACATGCTCAGGAAACTTCAGGTGCGGCGAATTGTGAACAGCGGGTGCGCGATCAGACATTGAAGCGGAAATGCAGGACATCCCCATCCTGGACAATATAATCCTTTCCTTCTGCGCGCATCTTTCCCGCGTCCTTGGCGGCCTGTTCTCCGCCGCAGGCGATGAAATCCTCATACCGGATGGTTTCGGCGCGGATGAACCCCTTTTCGAAATCGCCATGGATTACGCCAGCAGCGCGCGGCGCGCTCCAGCCCTTGCGGATGGTCCAGGCGCGCGCCTCTTTCGGCCCGACGGTGAAATAGGTTTGCAGTTCAAGCCGCTGGTAGCCGGCATGGATCAGCCGTTCAAGACCCGGCTCGTGCAGGCCGAGGCTTACGAGATATTCGCTGCGCTCCTCGCTGTCGAGCAGGGCAAGCTCGCTTTCGATCTGAGCCGAAATCACCACGCAAGGTGCGCTTTCCTGAGCCGCACGCGCCACGACCTTATCGGAATGCGCATTGCCGGTTGCAGCGCTGTCTTCATCGACATTGGCGATATACAGCACCGGCTTGGCGGTCAGCAATTGCAGCATCCGCCATTCGCGCAGCGCGTCGTCCGGCACGCTGGCCGACCGGGCCGGGCGGCCTTCAACCAGCTCAGCCAGTGCGAGATCGACAAGGGCAAGCGTGGCTTTGGCTTCCTTTTCGCCGGACCGGGCCTTTTTTTCGAGATTGGCGCGCCGCTTTTCCAGGCTGTCCAGATCGGCGAGCATCAGCTCGGTCTCGACGGTTTCCAGATCCGCGACCGGATCGACCCGGCCAGCGACATGGGTGATGTCATCATCCTCGAAACAGCGCAGGACATAGGCAATCGCGTCGGTTTCGCGGATATTGGCCAGAAACTGGTTGCCGAGACCTTCGCCCTTCGATGCGCCGGCGACCAGACCGGCAATATCGACGAAATTCATCCGCGCGGGAATGATCTCTTTCGATCCTGCGAGCGCAGCCAGCTTGGCAAGTCGCGGTTCAGGCACGGCCACTTCCCCGACATTCGGTTCGATTGTGCAAAACGGATAATTCGCCGCCTGCGCGGCTGCGGTCTGCGTCAATGCGTTGAAAAGCGTCGACTTTCCGACATTAGGCAGGCCGACAATGCCGCATTTGAAACCCATTTTTCCGCTCCGTTCAGAAACCCGCGCTGGCGCTGCGAAACGGCCACATAGACGATTTTTCGCAGAAAGACAGGGGGTTGATTTCGCCTGCCTGCTGAATCGGTTGGTAAATTCAGCAGGGCAGATTAGTCTGCGCATTCGAAATAGCGGGGCAATGCAATGAGTTATGACGTTTTCCTGGTCGCGGCGCTGGAAGATCGCGAAATGGCGAAACTGGTCACACGCCGGCTGAGATCGCTGAAAATGCGCGTCTGGTATGATGCCAAATCGACCGATGACGAGTTCGATGAGAAAGAAGCGCGCGCGGTGCATCGCTCTGATGCGATGCTGGTTCTGTGGTCTGAAAATGCTGTAAAATCAGACTTTGTCCGCGCGGCGGCCGGCACAGGCTACTCGATCAAGAACCAGCCTTTCATTCAGGCCCGGCTGGACAATGTCGTGCCATATGAACCCTATTCGGTCGACGATCTGCACGACCTGAAAGGCTTTACCTCGCGCACCAATACCGATGGCTGGTTCGAAATCATTTCGCTTCTGGAAGACAGGCAGGATCGGCGCGACCTGAAGGAATGGCTGCTGATTCCGACCAAGGACAACAAACAGCAGAACGCCTGGCGCAAGGCGCACCCGGCTGACCGGCTTGCGAAGATCGGTGCCGCCCCCGGTAGCCAGCCGAGCGCAGTGAAAGCTCCGGCGGCTGGTGCGGCGACACTGGCGACAGGTGCTGCGGCGCTCTCTCAGGCGGCGGCTCGCAGTCAGGAGGCCGAGCCTGCTGACGCGCCAAAACGGGCTGCCGGGACGACGACCACCGGGCCGGCTGCTGCGTCTCAGGCGACCGGCCATACAGGGGCCGCGACCCCGGCTGCCGCGCGGCCAACGGCTGCAAGCGCATTCGAGCGTCCAGCCGGCGGGCTCGGCACGGTTTTCATGATTCTCGCGCTGATCGCGCTGATGTTCCTGCTGGCCTGGCTGTTCCGGTCGCTGCAAGCCCCGCGCACGCAGGCTTTGCCGCCGGTGGCCAATGCCGGCTATCTGACCTGTCCGGTCGGAACTGTGCCGGCCTCGGTCCTCAAATCCAATTTGCTGGAACCGGGCACCGTGATTGTGGAATGACGGTTCAGCCATCTCCCGCCCTGCAGGACAAGGCGCGAGAGGCGGGCGTGTCGCGAACCCAGTTTCAGTAGACGCCCTGTCCGACACCGCCATCAAAGACAATCGGAGACGGCGTGTTGGGTTTCACGCTTTCGACCCGGCGCTGGACCTGTTTCATTACGGTGCGCTTTTGCGGAACGCAGGCATGCGCCTGGCTGCGGGTCTGGACGAGCTTCACGCCGGGACCATGACGGCGCAGCAGCGAGCGTTCATTACAGTCGCGCTGCGGAGCCTGTGGCTTGCAATGCAGTTGCCCACCAACCGAGTGGACCAGCGCCTCGCCCTTGCGACAGGCAAAGGTCTGAGCCTGACTGAAATCGGCTTTCTGTCCGTCGAGCCGCCCGAGCGTCACCTGCATCGCGGTGCCAGCCATGCAGCGATAAATCTCGCCGGAATAGCCAAGCGAAACCTGCTTGTCGCCTGTAACCTGCGAGGCCGGGTGAGGGGTGCCCTGATCGTCGAGACAGACCGCCTGAACCGGGCGCAGGGCCACGGTTTCGCGGACCTGTTCAACGCAGACCTCTTCGGTCACCGGAACCCGTTCTGTGACGACCTGCGTGCTGCGTTCTTCTCCGCCGCTGACATTCAGGCCGCGAAGACTTGTCGGTTCCACACCGCTCGGGCCAAAGATTGCGCCGCCGCTGCCCGAAAAGAAAGTTGTGGTGTCGCCGGAAACAGCCAGCCGGGTGTCAATGAAGCTCTGACCGCCAATTATGGTGGTGCCGCCATTGACGCCGACATTTGGTGCCGTGACTGTGATATTGGGTCCGGCAATGCTGACGCCGGGAACCTGCACGCTGTGACCCTTAGGCATGCCGCAACAGGCATTTGGGTCGCCTTTGCCGGGCATGGCGATGCCGGGCATCGAAGGGGCTGGCATGCCGGGCTTGCCGCCGCCGGCCCATGCCGCGCCGCCAAGACCAAAAAGGGCCGCTGCAAAGAGGCCGGGAAGAAATTTGTTCCGTGTTGACACGCCCATACTCTGTCTCCTGAGGCTTTGCACCCATCAGAAGCAGTTTTCATGCCGGACCTCGCCTCAAGAGCGAACCTTGTGAAAGCACGGGGGGAAGTATTCATCCACGAGGCGGAAATCGGGTCTGGCGCGCCATTTGCGAGGTGGGCGACAGCGGACGCCGCAAGAGATGGTGCCTGCACGGCAAGACGCATCCGGAGCAAAAACGACACAATGACCGAAGGACCGGCCCATCCGAGCACGATTGCCATGCTTGAAGCCTGGCGACGAATTGAGCGTTCGGCGACGTCGGCTCCGGTGCCTGGCCTTCCGGCGCCTGCGACAGGTGAGGAAACCGCGCTTGTCGGCCGCATCTTCGTGCTGGAGCGTCAGGGCCGGTCGGTCTGGAACTTCCGCACGGCCGGCGAAGCGCTGGGCGATCTGCTCGGACGCCCTTTGCCCGGTCGCGATTTCCTCAATCTCTGGAATGGCAGTGACCGCGAAATGGTCCGCACCCTGCTGGAGTCGGTGGCGAGCGTGCGTGGTCCGGCGCTGATCCGGGCAACTGGCGAGACCCTTGCCGGGCGACAACTGCCTGTCGAGGTTGCGCGGGCACCGCTGCCGGCGGTGAGCAGCGGTGCAACCCGCGTGCTCGGACATTATCAGGGACTTGCAGATACCATCCACGAGCCGGCCCAACCGGTTTGGCGGCATGCGTTGACCGGTCTTGTTCCGCCGAGGCACGCGCGCCCGCGCCCCGGCCTTCGGATCGTTTCGAGCCGGGACTGATCGCAGGAGCCATCTGGCTCAGGCCGGCACCGGCGCGCCGATGATCATGTCAGACGCCTTTTCAGCGATCATGATGGTCGGAGCATTCGTATTGCCGCCGATCAGCGTTGGCATGACCGAGGCATCCACCACACGCAGCCCGTCCAGCCCGCGCAGGCGAAGTTCCCCGTCCAGCGGCGCGCGCGCGTCAGTGCCCATGCGCACGCTTCCGACCGGATGATAGATGGTCTCGCCGCGCGCGCGGATATCGGCATCGATGGCGTCATCACTGTCAACCGAATTGCCGGGCAGCATTTCTGGCCCGCGCAGGAAATCCAGGGCCGGCTGGCGGCAGATCTCGCGCATGATGCGCACCGACTGTCGCATCGCCCGGCGGTCTTCCTCGGTGGCGAGATAATTCGGATCGATCATCGGGTGATCAAACGGATCGGCAGAGCGCAGAGCGATCCGGCCACGGCTTTCCGGGCGCAGCTGGCAGGCATGAACGGTAAAGCCGTCATGGTTGACCTGCACACGGCCATGATCGAGCATGCAGGCATTGACCAGGTGCAGTTGCAGGTCCGGTCGGTCGAGCCCCTCGCGTGACTTCAGGAATGCGCCGGCCTGCAGGAAATTGTCAGCCCCCGGCCCGGACTTGCTCATCAGGTATTTCAGGCCAACACCGAGTTTTTTCAGGCCCGCTTGCTGGGAATAGGCCGAAAGGGGCTGTGTCATTTCGTGCACAACCGTGATGTCGAGATGGTCCTGCAGATTGGCACCGACATCCGGGCTCTCGACCTTGACTTCGATATCAAGGGCGCGAAGTTGGTCGGGTTCGCCAATGCCTGACAGCATCAGCAATTGTGGAGACTGCACCGCGCCGGCACACATGATGACTTCGCGGCTGGCATGAACACGGCCCGGGGTGCGCGCCTTGCCCTGTGCCATTTCGACACCGATAGCGCGACCATTCTCGATCAGCACCCGCGTGACAAGTCCGGTCGAGATCACGGTGAGATTGCTGCGCGCATCGAGGATCGGGCGCAGATAACCGAACGAGGCGCTCCAGCGCTCGCCCTTGTGAATGGTGCGCTGATAAGGGCCGACGCCTTCCTGAGCAGCGCCGTTGAAGTCGGGTGTGAAGGCATGGCCTGCCTGCTGGCCGGCTTCGATAAAGGCGTCATAAAGCGGGCTGCTCAGCGGGCTTTGCGAGACATGCAAGGGGCCGTCACCGCCATGGAATTCGTCCGCGCCGCCCGCAAAGGATTCCGAGCGCTGGAAATAAGGCAGCACGTCGGAATAGCTCCAGCCGTCCAGCCCCAGCTGGCGCCACTGGTCGTAATCGCGCGCATGGCCGCGAATATAGATCATGCCGTTGATCGATGATGATCCGCCCCAGCCACGCCCGCGCGGCCAATAAAGCCGGCGTCCATCCATATGCATTTGTGGTTCGGTCTCGAATGCCCAGTTATAAGGGCCTTCCCCCTTCAGCAGCCCACCGACACCGGCGGGCATTCTGACCATCAGACTGTTATCGCGTTTGCCCGCCTCGATCAGGCAGACCCGGACATCGCGATCCGCGCTGAGCCGGTTGGCAAGCACGCAACCTGCGCTTCCGGCCCCCACAATCACATAATCAAATTCTCTCGCCTCTGCCATGCTCGCGCTCCTTGATCCTGTTTTTTGCAAGATTGGACGGCAGCTTCGCCGCCGGCAACCTTTTATGAACGCAATCGGTCTATCACGAGTCTCAGGAAGCGCTCGGGCGGTGCGCGTATGCCAAGGAGCCATTGAACAGATGTATGCTGTGCGCACCTCATCGCCGGCCTCTGCCCGGCCCGCAACAGACAGGCGCCGACATTTCCGCATCGCATTGAAGCTGCGCGGTCGGTTTCTCAACGAGCTCGGCGAGGAACACGCATTTGTCACCAGCGATATTTCTTGCGGCGGCGCGCGCATCATCAGTCGCGAGCGCGTGCCTGCACAAGCGCGTATCGTGTGCTACTTTGATCAGATTGGCCGGGTGACCTGCAAGGTCGTGCGCCAGTGCTCCGATGGCTTCGCGGTTTCCTTCGTCACGCCGCAGCACAAGCGCGACAAGCTGGCGGACCGCCTGACCTGGCTTTCGAACAAGGACGCGCTTGGATTGACAGAGGAACGAGCGGCACCGCGCCATGCGGCCAATGGACCGGCGGTGCTGAAGCTCGAAGACGGGCGATCCCTGCACTGCCGCGTGCTCGACATCTCGATGACCGGAGCGGGCCTCGAAGCGACAACGCGCGCACCGATGATCGGAGATATCGTGACCGCCGGAACGCTGCGTGGCGAGGTGGTGCGCGCGGACGGGCGCGCTTTCGGCGTTCGCTGGCTGGTTTAGCAGGCTTTTTGAAAAACGCGCATCATGCGGTCGCCACCCTTTAAAGACCCGGCCGTCGCGACCACCCCGGACCTGATCGGGCACAAGCGCGGACCATTGCGGGACGAAACCGTTCGGCAGATTGGCCTTGATCCTTCCTCATCGCCCTGTTAGTGGCGTGCTTTGTTTTTTAGGATGCCTCCGGGATCAAGATATCGATCATCGGTCAAGGCAGTTGTTTTGGTGAGACGAGAGCAGATGAAATCTGAAGGCCATCCCGAATATCATTTCATCACGGTGGTGATGAATGACGGCACCGAGTATCAGACCCGCTCGACCTATGGCAAGGAAGGCGACCGTCTGGTCCTTGATGTCGACCCGACCACGCATCCGGCCTGGACCGGCGCGACATCTCATGTGTCAGAGCGCGGCCGTGTGTCGCGGTTCAATGACAAGTTCAAGGGCTTCATGTAAGCCCCTGTCTGAACCTGCGCCGACCGTTCAGGCTTCGGGATCGACCGTTTCATGCTCTGCCCCAAGATACTGCCGCGAACGCATTTCGTGCAGTCGCGAAGCTGTGCGCTGGAATTCAAACGCGCCGTCACCGGTGGGATAGATCGCGTCCGGCTCGGCCTGAGCGCTGGCCACGAGCTTTGCCTTTGCCTCGTAGAGCGCGTCCACAAGCGTGACGAAGCGCGCCGCCTCGTTGCGTTTTTCCGGCCCGAGAACGGGAATGTCATCGAGCAGCAGCGTGTGGAAGCTTGATGCAATGCGCAGATAATCAGCTGCACCCAACGGCCTTGCGCACAGGTCATCGAAACCCATCCGGGCCACGCCGGCGGCCTCCTGCGGAATGACGAGCTTGCGGCCCTTGATTGTCAGCACGCAGCTTTGCGGCTGAGCCCCCAGTGTCAGGCGTTGCCAGGCGCGGTCCATGGCGGCTCGTGCGGTGTCTCCCAGCGGGCTGTGCCAGGTGTCATCTGCGATCAGATGCTCAAGCCGGTAATCCTTGTCCGTGACCAGTTCCAGCACCTTGCAATGTGTTTTCAGCAGACCGACGAAGGGCAGGAACAGCTCGCGATTGATACCATTATGATAGAGCGCGTCCGGGTGGCGGTTCGAGGTTGCGACCACCGTCACGCCGCGGTCGAAAAGATGCGTGAAAAGGCGTGACAGGATCATCGCGTCCGCAATCTGTGTCACTTGAAACTCGTCAAAGCAGAGCAGCCGGGCGCCCTCGGCAATCTGTGCGGCGACCGGCGCAATCGGGTCGTCGCCTGCGCCCCTGACCCGGAAGGGTGAGCGTTTGCGCTGGGCCGGCGAGAGCGCACGCCACTGCGCGATGGCCTCGTGCACCCCGTTCATGAATTCATGAAAATGCACCCGCCGCTTTTTCTCAACCGGGGCGACCGCGAAGAACATGTCCATCAGCATCGATTTGCCGCGCCCGACACCGCCCCACAGATACAGCCCGGTGACGCAGCGGGGCGAGGATCGCCAGAATGCGAAATGCCATGGGCTATCGGCCTTCGCAAGCCGGGCGACAAGCTGGTCCAGTGCATTCGCGGTGCGCTCTTGCCGGGCGTCGTGCTGCAGCTCTCCACTGGCTAGGCGCTGCTGGTAAAGTCCAGTGACAGCGCCCATCGCTTCAGCTCGCCGCGCCCAGCTGGCTGATGAAACTGGCCAGCACGTCGGGGCGGATTGCGATGGTCGCGGCCAGTCCGGCCAGCGCGCCTCCGAGATGCGCACCATGCGCAATCATCGTGTTCTCGCGCAGCGACAGCCAGTAACTCAGCGCAATATATCCAAACCCGAACACAATAGCCGGCATCGGAATGGCGAAAAACAGATACAGTGTCGCAAACGGCTGGAACAGGCAGAAGGCAAGGACAACGCCGGAAACCGCGCCAGATGCCCCCACCGCGCTGTAATTGGGCTGGCCACGCTTTTCCAGAAGCATCCAGACACTCGCACCGATCAGAGCTGCAAAATAAACGAACACAAAACCGCCCGCGCCAAGCATCTGCTCAAGAATGCGGCCGAACATGTACAGCACGAACATGTTCATCAGCAGATGGGTGGAGTTGACGTGCAGAAAGCCGGAGGTCACCGCGCGATGCCATTCGCCCTTGCGCAGGATCGGGGCGATCTGAAACACATTCTGCTCGAAAAAATTCTTCGACGAGAAGGCAATGAAGCTCGCCACGATATTCGCCGCGAGCAAGGCCGAGGTGACCGGAAAGCCGGTGAACTGTTCCATTCTGTTCCGCCAGTGGCTGTTGACCCGCGCCACTCCTGCCGGAAACCCGGCTGGCGGGCAAGCCGGTTGGCAGTGCGGACTGCGTTCAGGCCGCCACGGCTGGCGAGCCGCTCGCGCTCGGCATCAGTGCAAGCAGGAAATCCTCGAACGTGCCGGGACGCTGGATGAAGCGGTTGAACGGCAGTCCGGCCTTGCCGACCGGTTGGGGTGCGATATTGCACCCGCAGCGCAGTGCGGTTTCCACAACGCGATCGCGACACGCATCGGCAGAAACAACGGCGATGCGGTGGTCACCCATATTTGCAATCCGGGCCACGGTCATTTCCGGGTCGAAACTGTCGGGCAGCATCAGGTCGAGAATCACCAGATTGAACCGCTCCAACCGCAGGCGCGCTTCGGCCTCAAGCAGCGTTGCTGCGGTGACAAGATCAACCTGCACGCGCGCACGCGCAGCCTTGTCAGCCGCGATCGCGAGCATCTCGCGGACAGGTTCATGATCCTCGATCCAGAGCACTTTCATCAATCTACCTCATAGCCGGCGCCGGCGCGCCCTGCCGCCCGCTCGCCGGGCGTCATCCATGCGTGGGGTTTTCGCACACGGCCTCTTTCGGCTTGGTAAAGCGAAAATGACTGAAGTGTTGACAAAACGACACATCAGGGACCGCATCAGGGCATTTCGCATTGCTCACAAATTGCATAGTATGCATCAGGATCGGTGAGGCACGACGAGAAAATGACCGAAGACAATGCGGCAATGCGGGCCAGACGACAGTCGATTTTCCTGCCCACCGGGCAGGAGAGCCGGCTGCACATCATTGACCGTCTGATCCGCGAGAGATGCCCGTCATTCGTATCCCACTGGACATGGCCGGTCGTGCGCCCGGTGCTGTATGGCCTGCTGGGTTACACCAAGGCGCGTGCGATGGCCGACCATCTGCAGACCCTGAGCGGGCGCGAGAGCTTCGACTTTCTTGCCGACCAGCTGAAGGTCCGGTTGGAAATGGAGAATGCCGAAAGGCTCCCGGTCAGCGGGCGCTGCGTGGTGGTGGCCAATCATCCGACCGGGCTTGCCGATGGTGTGGCGGTCTGGGAGGGGCTGCGCCGCGTGCGTGAGGATGTCGTGTTTTTTGCCAATGCGGACGCTGTGCGCGTCAATCCGCGCTTTTCCGATGTGATCATCCCGGTTGAATGGGTGCTCGACAAGCGCAGTCCGGCCAAGACGCGCGAGACCCTGCGGCTGGCCGGTGAAGCCTTTGCGCAGGAAAAATGCGTGGTGATCTTTCCGTCCGGAAAACTGGCAAAGATGCGTGACGGTCGCCTGACCGAACAGGACTGGTTTGCCACCGCCGTCAGCCTTGCCCGCAAGAAGTCGGCCCTGGTCATCCCGCTGCATGTCGAGGCGACCAATTCGAGCCTGTTCTACATGTTGTCGCGTCTGAACGGGGAATTGCGCGACATCACGCTCTTTCACGAGCTTCTCAACAAGAAAGGCGCCCGGTTTCGCCTTGGCTTCGGGCCGGCGATCGAGCCCGGGCACCTGCAGGGTGATGCCTCACTGATTACGGATGCCCTTCGCGATCATGTCGCCTACACTCTGGCCGAAGACCTTGATCAGCCATTTGAAAATGACAGTTGAGCCGGTGAAATCAGATTGATTTGTGTTAAACGGGACACCTCATCGACAACAAAGGGGCGTCATGATGGAACAGTTCTGGGAAAACATTCAGTATCAGTTCAACGCATACGGGCCAAAGGTGTTCGCGGCCTTTATCATTCTGGTCGGCTTCATTCTTGCGGCCTATCTGGTCAAATGGCTGATCGGAGCCGCAATCGACAAGACGGGCCTGGCCCGCAAGGCCAATGAGACGTCTGGTCCCGGCAAGAAGAGTCTCGGTGCCAGTCTTTCGTCAGCGGCATTCTGGGTGATCATTCTGCTGGGCGTGATCCAGGCCCTTACGCGGCTGGAACTCACCACAATCACACAGCCGCTGAACACGATGCTGAGCGAAATCTTCGCTTATGTTCCCAACATCATTGCAGCAGTGTTCGTGTTTGCGATCTTCATGATCGTGGCCAATGTCGTCAAACAGGCCGCCAAGGCGGTGCTGGTCTTTGCCGATCCGCTGCCCGAAAAGGCCGGGCTGGCGAGCGGGCCGTCCAATATTTCCGGTGTGGTCTCGACCGTGCTTCAGGCTTTCCTGATCATCCTGGGTGCGATTGCAGCATTTGACGCGCTGAACATCGAAAGCATCTCTCAGCCTGTCAACCAGTTGCTGTCATCGATTGTCGACAGTCTCGACAATATCATCCTGGCGGCGATCATCCTTTCGGTCTTCGTGTTTGTTGGCCGCTGGGTGGCCGACCTTGCCCGCAAGACGCTTCCGAATTTCGGCATCGACGGCGCGGTTGCCGAACTCGGCATCCTCAAAGGTTCCGACAAGGGCCTGACCGCGAGCGGGGTGATTGCCAATCTGTCGCTGTTCTTCATCGTCCTGCTCGGCCTGATCCAGGCCCTGCGCGCGCTGGAATTTGCGGCGCTGACCGAGGCGATGAATGTGGTGCTCGATATGGGCGCGCAGATCGTGTTTGGTGCGCTGATCATCTTTGCCGGTGTGTTCCTCGCCCGGCTGGTGACAGACGCGATGAAATCGGCTGGCTCGGGTGCGAGCGATGCCGCCGCCGAAATCGTCAAATGGGTGGTCATCGTGTTGTCGGTGATCCTTGGCCTTTCGCGCATGGGGCTTGACCCGACCGGCGGAGCCTTCATCCTTGATGTCGCAAAATACCTCGTCCTCGGTGCAGCCGTTGCCGGCGGTATCGCGTTTGGATGGGGCGGCAAGGACTGGGCCGCCGCTCAGCTTGAGCGCATGCGCCCGACCAAATAGGGCCTTCCGCGGCGAACGGAGACCCGACTTGAAAGGCCCTGCGGCGCGTCTGCGGGGCCTTTTGCTTGAGGGCCTGTTTCGCTCTGCTTATAGAAGAAACAGTGTCGCCAGCCCGAGAAAGCCGAAAAAGGCGATCACATCGGTCAGTGTCAGAACGAAAACGGAGGAGGCCACGGCCGGGTCGGCACCGGCCTTTTTCAGACCCAGCGGCACCAGAATGCCCGACAGGCCGGCCCAGACAAATGTGCTGAACATCGCCGCGCCGATCACGACCGACAGCTCCCAATCGCGGAACCATGCGAATGCAATCGCAGCGACACAGACGGCAAACAGCACGCCATTGACGAAACCGGTCAGCAATTCACGCAGCACGGCGCGGCGCGCCGCGGAGCCTTCCATCTCGCGCTCGGCAATGGCGCGCACGGCCACGGCGAGGCCCTGACTGCCGGCATTGCCGCCCAGCGCGGCGACAACCGGCATCAGTATGGCCAGCTCGACAATCGCATCCAGCGTGCTTTCGAAAACGGCGATCACGGCAGCCACGGCGAAGGCGGTCACGAGATTGACTGCCAGCCAAGGGGCGCGCGCACGCACCGACTTCATCACTGTGTCTGAACCGTCGGCTGTGCGCACATTCGACAGGGCGAGAAAGTCCTCGGTATTTTCCAGCTGGATGACATCAACCATGTCATCGACCGTGAGAATGCCGATCAGCCGCCCATCGCCATCCTTCACCGGCGCTTGCGCAAGCGAGTATTTCTGGAACTGATAGGCGACATCCTCCTGGTCCATATCGCCGGTGATGTCGCTCTCCAGCGGCTCCACGATGTCGGTCAGCGGCGTGTCACGCGAGGAGCGCATCAGCATTGACAGGCCGACCGCCCCCTTGGGATGCATTGCCGGATCGACAATATAGATTTCATAGAACTGCTCGGGCAGGCGATCCGCCTGTTCGCGGGCATGGTCGATGGTCTCTCCGACCGTCCAGAATTCCGGCACGGCAACAAATTCGCGCTGCATGATCCGCCCGGCTGTCTCTTCATCGAAAGCCAGGCCGCTTTCCAGCGCGGCGCGCTCATGCGGTGCCATTTCGGCAAGGATTGTGGTTCGGCGCGCTTCGTCGAGGTCTTCAAGAATTGCCGTGGCGTCATCGGAATCAAGCTCGTCCAGCGCCGCCCTGACCGCCGGGTCCGGCAATCCGCGCACCGCGTCGCGGCGATACTCATCGCGCAATTCGATCAGAATGCTGGACGGCAGGTCATGGCCGAGAAGGTCAACCGCGCGGCGAAACACATCGCTGTCGAGTTGCTCAAGTGCATCGGAAGCATCCGCGGGATGCAGGCGCAGAAGGGTTCGCGACAACCAGCGCAGATCCGCCTCATCGACAGCATCGATCATGTCATCGAGCAACACCGGATCGAGACCGGGCGCCGGGGTGTCGTCTTCGGGTTCGTCCTGTGATTGTGTCATGACTGTCTCTTCACGCACTCCGGCACGCGATGCAAGATGGCGGGTCTGCCGATCTGATTTCTCAACATGCAACTCTTGCCGGCAGATTGACGCCGCAATCTGCACGGGCGAAGGCTTGGCGAATGACCGCGCCGCAGCACAAAAACACGCAGACCCGGCTGCACCTTTGCGGGCACTGGTTTTTGCCTCTGAGCGAGGGCGCACTGTGGTGGCCGGACCGCGAGACGCTGATCATTTCCGACCTGCATCTGGAAAAGGGCTCCTCCTATGCGGCACATGGCCAGCTGTTGCCGCCTTATGACACATTGCGGACACTGGGCGGACTGGAGCGGCTGTGCGCACGACTGGTGCCGAAACGAGTGATTTCGCTTGGCGACAGTTTTCATGATCGCAGCGCCGAATTGCGGCTCAGCCCGGACGCCATCGCGCGTTTGCAGGCGCTGACCGGTGCCCATGACTGGATCTGGGTCGAAGGCAATCATGATCCCGACCCGCCCGCGCATCTTGGTGGCCAAGCCGAGCGCTGCATCGAGATGGACGGGCTTGTCCTGCGCCATGAGCCGACCGGGGCCAGCGGTGAAATCGCCGGGCACCTTCACCCCGCAGCGCGTGTGAACGGGCGTGGCCGGCCCGTGCGCAGGCGCTGTTTCGTATCCGATGGCGAGCGTGCGATCCTGCCGGCCTATGGCGCATTTGCCGGCGGTCTGAATGTGCGCGATGCCGCGTTCGGCGAGGTCTTTCCCGGCGGCTTCATGGCCTTCGTCCTGGGAGAGGCGCGGGTGTTCGCCGTGCAATCGCGCCAGTTGCTGACCGACACTCCCCGCACTGCCAGCTGGCGCTTCTGAAGCCGCCCAACCCAGATTTGCCTTGGGGCCTGCCGGTTTCGAGTGCCTTCGAGGCCGCGTGGGATCGGACTTCACGCTTCGGCGGGCGCAGGCGCGTCATGCTGCGGTGTCTTGCCCGCTTCGACTGTCAGAAGAACCAACAGGCCAAGCACGAACAGCAGGCCGATGGCGCTCATCCCGACGCGCTGGTCGCCGGAAACCTGCGTGAAAATCTCCACCAGAAGCGGCCCAAGCCAGACTGTCACAGTGCCGGCGATGGCATACAGGCCAAAGAATTCACCGACGCGTGCGGGCGGCGCGAGATGGACAAGCATGCTGCGCGAAGACGAGATACTGGCGGTTGCGGTAACGGCCAGAAACGCAGCCGTGGAGAGATAAACCACATCGGTCAGTTCGGTAAATGCAAACCCGTCCCAGACCGTGTGGCTTTCGATTGCACCAAAAAACAGGGCTTCACGTGTGATTGAAAGCTGGAACAGAAGTGTCGCCAGCATACCGGATATTTCAAGAATCAATGCGCGTTTCGGCCCGAACAGGCTGTCCAGCCAGCCGCCGACCAACCCGCCAAGAAACGCAAAAGCCGAGGCGATGATTGCATAGGCGGAAATCTCGACAAGATTCCAGCCGAGAAAAAGCGTGATGTAGACGCCGCCAAGGGTCAACAGCGCGGCCATGCCGTCAGCATACAGCATCCGCGCACCAAGAAATTTCAGGATATTCTTGTTTTCGGTGGCCTTTCGCAGCGTGCTCCACAAGCCCATGGCACCGCTGCGCCCTGCCGCAGACCAGCGCGCGCCCGGGGTTCCGCCATCACGCGCAAACAGGAAGAACGGGATCACGAACACCACCAGCCACACTGCGCTGAGCGGGCCGGCCAGCCGGTAATGTTCGCCTGCTGCGACATCGAGCCCGAAAGCCGGTGCGTCCAGCGGCCATCCGACAAGCTCTGGAAGGGCGAAAAGGACAATGATCGCAACCAGCAGCAAGGTTGCCGCAAGGTTTCCCAGCGCCAGCCCCAGCCCGGAAATCAGGGGCAGGGCCTGCGGGCGCCCGGCAACGCTGAGCATCGCATTATGGGTCACTTCCGAATAGGTATAGGAGACATAGGCGACGACCAGAACGGTCATGGTCAACCAGACCGGATGGCCCGAACCGTCGGGCGCAGCATACCAGAGCTGCCACGACATGAAGGCCAGCATGCCGAGGAAAAACACAAGCAGAGGCTTGCGGCGCCCGCCCCGGTCGAGCGCAGCGCCAAGAAAGGGTGCCGTCAGCGCCGCGACCAGGCCGGCCCATTTCGTCACCGACGAGATCGTCGCCTGCCCGGCCGCGCCAGCCGCTTTTGAAACCTCCTGCGCGCTCATTCCCTCGAAAGCGCCGCTGGCGATCATCTGCTGACCGATCACCGCGCCGAAATAGGGCGCGAAGACATAGATGACGACCAGAATGTAATAGGGATTGCGTGCCCATTCGAAAATCGCCCAGTTCAGGCCCGCGCGGTCCAGTGCGCCGCCGCGTTCCGCGGCTGGCGGAATGGCGACCCGGACGGGCGCAATTGGCAGGGGCGTGCCTGTTGGCAATGGCGTTTCGGTCATCCTGTCATTTCCTCCGCGCCCTTGTATCGCAGGGCATGCGCCAGCCTGCCCGATCCGATCGGATTTGAGAAGGCACAGATGTAACCTGTCCGAGCGGGCAAGGTGCGTCAGGGTGCCTTTGAAAGCCCTCGCCTTGATGCAGTTATCCGTGTGCCCTGTAGTGCCACCTCGTGGACCACCAGAGCGATACCGACCCCGAGCAGCCCGGCAGCCGGCATCAGCCAGGCCAGCGTGGGCACGTAAACACAAAGGGCAAGCAGGGCTGTCAGGATCACCGCATGATCGCGGCCAACCGACAACAGGAACGGCACAAGCGCAAAGGCCGCAGTGTGCAACGCAGCTGCAGCGCCCGCCAGAACCAGCAGCCGCGTTCCCGGACGCGCCTCCTCGCCGAAGACCAGCACAAGCAGACCCTCGCCGGTCACCGCCAGCAGCGCTGCGACAACAACTGCGCTGGCCAGCCCCCAGACCAGTGTTTTTGACAACAGCGACACCGCATCGCGGCGATGCCCGCCTGCCTCCAGCCGGGCGATCTCCGGCAGGATGACCGGGCCAAGCAGCGAGCCGAGCTTCTTGATGGCCTCGGTGATCTGACGCACGAGCGCCAGGAGGCTGGCCGCCGCCGGGCCGAGCCCGAAGCCGACAGCAACCGTGGTGCCATGCCCGACCAGCGTGGTCACAAGACCCGTGGCATTGGTCGAAATCATGAAACGGGTGATGCCATGATAACCACTGGCAAGCTCAGCCCAGCTTCCGCGCAGACGCGGCAGGAGCTGGTGGCGGCGCGCCTCATTGAAAGCGATCAGAAACAACCAACCCCCTGACAGGATGCCGGCCATCGCCCAGACTCCGGCCAGCGCGAGCGCGCCCAGTTGCATCCACAGCACAAGCACGGCACCCAAAAGGCGCAGGATTGCGTTCATCGCATTCTGAACCACCAGAGGCCGGAACCGGTCGATCAGGCGCAGAAAGCCTGTCGGTGTCGCATGGGTGATAAACAGTGCCGAGACCGCGTAGATCGGCGCGATTGCAATGATGTCATCGCTCCAGCCGAGATAACGCCCGGCCAGTGGTGCCAGAAGCCAGGCCATCGCCCAGGTCAGCGCAAATGCGATCAGGTCAAGGCGAAGCGTCAGCCCGATCAGCCGACGCAGATCGGGTTTGCGGTCCTCGATCAGCGGGCCGGCACCGAAACGTGCGACCGCAGCCCAGGATTCGAAACTGAGAATACCGGCCAGAAGCCGCGTAAACGCCTGCAGCAGCACGACCATGCCGAAGGCTTCCATGCCCAGTGCGCGCACGCCAATCGCGGCAGCCGCAAGGTTGAGAACGGCGGCGAAGACGCGCCCGCCAAGGACAAGACCCGCATTGCGCCGGACACGCTGCCAGAGAGCCGACATCCCGGCACCCGTCGCACGGGGGTCTTCTTCTTCCATCTCAAGCCCGGTAGGGGGTCAGGTCGAAACTGTCAATTCAACCTGCGCGGCGCGAAAAACGACTGCATGTTCAGCGCAGTGCTACCGGATTTATGATCGCCTGCACGGTGCCTTCAAGCCGCGGTATACCGAGCACGAAGAAGAATGCTCCGGCACCGTCGGCGGCAAGCGGCGCGGTGACCATGTTCTCCAGGATGTAGACGCCATTGCGCGCCAGCAATGTCTGATGCACCGCAAACGGGCGTTCGGGGTCTTCGAACGGGATCGCTTCCAGCCCCCAGGTGTCTGCGCCAACAGCGACAACCCCGAGTGAGGCGAGGTATTCCGCCCCTTCCACGCCGAGGCCCGGTGCGGTCTGGTAAAGCTCGGCGGGGTCGCTGGCGGCCATCTTCCCGGTGTGAAAGATCACCACATCGCCTTTTTCGATGCTGACGCCGGCAGCCTTGGCGGCGGCGTCAATTTCGGCGCGATTGAAGGCCTGTCCGTCCGCCACCGGGCTTTCGCCAAACAGGACGGTCATGTCGAGCAGGATGCCGCGCGTCGCAATCGGCGGGATGTCATGCGTGCCGAACTGGGTCAGCCCCTGCGTGGTCACAAAATCTGAGGCATGCACGCGGTTATAGTAATAATGGTCAATCCCCATATGGCCGAGCCCGTCAATCTGGCTGCCAATTCCGACAAAGGTTCGCACCAGATCGTCATTTCCAGTGGCCTTGTTCGACCCCAGCGCCGCGCCGGTGCCATCGGAAAGCTGCAGCACGGTGACATCATATTCGCGCGGGCCATAGGCGGCTGTATTCGGCCCTGTCACCAGGCCGAGGCCGAAGGTTTTGCCCTTGCGCACCAGACCGGCGGCCGCGGCGGTCTTTTCCAGTGTCAGATGGTTGACCGCGCCAAGCCGGTCAGCGCTGCCATGCGGGCTGTCCGGCCAGTCTGCCGGCGGCTCGGTCGCGCCCGCGCCCGAAAGCCCCAGTGCCGCAAAGGCGGTGATGATCCGTTTCATGATGTCTCCTCCCATTGTTTTGATGGCAGGGAAGCCGACAATGGCCGGTCTGTGAAGCGGCAAATGCGATCTCAGGACAGACCTTCGCGTCCGATTGCGTAAAACCGGTCACGTCGCTGGCGACGGATTTCCTTCGGGCTCAGCGTTTCCAGCGACGACAGTGCTTTTTCAATCGCCTTTCCGGCAGCGTCCATCGCCTTTGCCGGGTCGCGATGGGCCCCGCCGAGGGGCTCGGGAACGATGGCGTCGATGACTTTCATCCGCCTGAGATCCTGCGCGGTGATCTTCATCGCGTCGGCGGCATCGCGTGCCCTGGCCGCGTCGCGATAGACGATCGAGGCGCAACCTTCCGGCGAAATCACCGAATAGATTGCGTTCTCCATCATCAACACGCGGGAGGCAGCACCAATGGCAATTGCGCCGCCCGAGCCGCCCTCGCCGATGATCAGCGCGACGTTTGGAACTTCCAGCGTCAGGCAACGCTCGGTCGAACGTGCGATGGCCTCGGCCTGGCCCCGCTCCTCGCCGGCCTTGCCCGGATAGGCTCCGGCGGTATCGATACAGCTGATCACCGGAAGGCCAAACCGCTCGGCAAGGTCCATCAGCCGGACGGCCTTGCGGTAGCCCTCTGGGTGCGCCATGCCGAAATTGTGCTTGATGCGGCTGTCGGTGGTGTTGCCTTTTTCATGGCCGATGACAACGACAGAGCGGTTGCGAAACGTCGCAAGCCCGCCGATAACTGCGTCATCATTGCCAAACACGCGGTCGCCGGCAAGCTCCTGAAAATCTTCAAACAGGTGCTGAAGGAAGTCGCTGAAATGCGGCCGGTCGGGATGGCGGGCGACCTGAGTTTTCTGCCACGCCGTCAGGTCGCGATAGGTCTCTTTCAGCTTGCCGGACGCTTTCTCGCGCAGTTTCGACAGCTCTTCGACAATCGAAACGCCATCTTCGCTGTCACTGACGGCTTCGAGCTCGGCAATCTTTGCTTCAAGCTCGGCGATGGGTTTTTCGAAATCAAGATAGGTGGTTGCCATGGCGATAACCTCTAACGCGTCTGGCGGGTATCGAAAAGGGGGTTCGCCTGCAACAGTGACTGCGTCCGTCGCCGGAACAGCCAGTGGGTTTGCGCATGGGTCTCGACGCTTTGCCGGAAACTGTAGCCGGCCTTCTGGGCGACACGGGCTGAAGCGGTATTGCCCGGCGCGATGACACAATGTGCGAGCGTTCCTGCGCGCTCATGGTCGAGCCAGTCATGCATCGCGATCACCGCTTCGCTGGCATAGCCCTGCCCGAACGCTTCGAAGGCCAGCGCCCATCCGGCCTCTGGCCCACCGGAAATGTCGGGATCAAGGCCGCGCTGGAAATCGGCAAACCCGACCTCGCCGACGAAGCGGTCATCACTGGCCCGGCGCACGATCCAGTAGCCATAGCCGAGCAGCGACCAGAACCCGCGATAACGCGCCATGGTGAACCAGGTCTCCTGACGCGAGCGATCAAGTCCGATATGCCGGGTCACACGCGGATCGGCCCACATTGCCGCGCAGTCATCAAGATCGCCGGGCTCGTGTGCGCGCAGCACCAGCCTCTCGGTCCGGATCACCGGCACAATCATAGGTTCAGGCTGGCCGCGCGGCTGAGCCGATCTGCTCAAGCATCGCCTTCATTGCCGCATGCACGGTCTGGATCGCTTTTAGCGGGCGGACCATCACCTTGAAATCGACGATCAGGCCGGTTTCATCCCATTCGATCATGTCGATACCATTGACGAGGATGCCGTCCATTTCGCTCTCGAACTCGAGCACCGCCCTGTCGCCGCAGTCGAACACGCGGGTGTAGCGAAAACTGTCATTGGCCAGCGTGTTTCCCGCCGCGCCGAGATATTGCAGCGTGATCGCCCGGCCCTTCTGGGGCGTGTGCACGATGGGGCTGCGAAACACGACATCCTCATGCAGCAGTGCCGGCAGGCCTGCCGGGTCATGGCTGGCGATATGGTCCATCCAGCGCTGCAGGTTCGGGGAATAGCCTGTCATCGCGATCATTGCCGTTTTTCCTCCATCGTATCTGAATGCCAGTGTGCCGCTGACATTTGCGGCTGACAACTGCAATTGTCCGGCCATGGCCATTTGCCAAATGACCCCGCGTCATTATAAACTTCACAATAGCTTCAAGAAAAAAGCCAAGGAGAAAAACAATGTCTGTTGCACGCGTCACGGAAATTATTGCGAACGGATCGAGCGTTGAGGATGCGATCAAGGCGGGCGTCGAACGCGCCACCGAAACCCTGAAAAACGTTACCAGTGTCTGGGTTCAGGACATCAAGGCCAATGTCAAAGGCGGCAAGGTCGACGAATTCCGCGTCATCATGAAAGTCACCTTCATTCTCGAAGACTGATTTTCCGAGCGGTCAGTTGCAAGCCGCACCACGGTTTGCAACCGTTCTTGTGGTGAGGTTTCGGGCCGGGACCGCGACAAGGCTTCTCAGCTTTTGCGCAGTTTCACCCGGAGCCTTTCGGGCGGGACTTCACGCCCGGTCTCATCGACAAAGCCGACACGCACCGCGCCTCTTGTTTTCGCATCGGCAAAGCCAATCGGTCCTGGCTCACCACCGCCAAGATATTCGTCACCCCATTGCGTCAGCGCGATCAGCGTGGGTTGCAGGGCGCGGCCGGCCTCGGTCAGGACATATTCATGGCGCTGGCGCCGGCCCGGCTCGCGATAGGGCTGGCGGGCGATGAGCCCGGCATCGGTCAGCTTTTTCAGCCGCCCTGACAGCACCGAGCGCGGGCAGTCCAGTTCGTCCTGAAAATCATCGAACCTGCGCACGCCATACAGCGCCGCGCGCAGGATCAGCAATGTCCAGCGCTCACCGAGCAGGTCGATGGCACGTGCCAGCCGACACTGTTGCGGGGCAACCGGTGATTTCGACGCGCGGGGCGGCAGAGTTGTCATCGGCGTCATGCATGGATGGGTTCGCGGCGCAAATCCAGCCCTTCAACACGGGTTTGCCGGATGATTTCACCGGCCCTGTCGCAGGCGTGAACCGATAGAGCCTTTCGGCGCATTGCGCGCGCCCCTGCTGCTGGGCTATGGCTCGGACAGTTCCACTGTCAGGATATGGCTCAAGGAGGCCCACATGGCTCGCAAGAAAATCGCACTTATCGGTTCCGGCATGATCGGAGGAACACTTGCGCACATCGCCGCGCGGGAGGAACTCGGCGATGTGGTCCTGTTCGACATTGCCGAGGGCATCCCGGAGGGCAAGGGTCTGGACATTGCCGAATCCACACCGGTCTACAAGTCTTCTGTCTCGCTCAGCGGCACGCAGGATTATGCCGACATTGCCGGTGCCGATGTCTGCATCGTCACGGCGGGCGTTCCGCGCAAGCCGGGCATGAGCCGCGACGACCTGCTCGGCATCAACCTGAAAGTGATGAAAGCTGTCGGCGAGGGCATCGGCCGGCACGCGCCGAACGCCTTTGTCATCTGCATCACCAATCCGCTCGATGCGATGGTCTGGGCGCTGCAGAAATTCTCTGGCCTGCCCCATGCCAAGGTGATCGGCATGGCCGGCGTGCTCGACTCCAGCCGGTTTGCCTATTTCCTGTCGGAGAAGACCGGCGTTTCGGTGGCCGACATCCACGCATGGACGCTTGGCGGGCATGGCGACACGATGGTGCCGATGGTGCGCCATTCCACGGTCGGCGGTCTGCCGCTGCCGCAACTGGTCGCGCAGGGCTGGATGAGCCAGGATGAACTCGATGCGATTGTTGACCGCACCCGCAAGGGCGGCGGCGAGATTGTCGGCCTGCTGAAAACCGGCTCGGCCTATTATGCCCCGGCAGAAAGCGCGATTGTGATGGCGAAATCCTATCTTGGCGACCAGAAGCGCGTGCTTCCGGCGGCGGCCTATTGCAGCGGCGAGTTTGGTCTCAGTGGCATCTATGTCGGAGTGCCGGCGCTGATCGGTGCCGGCGGCACGGAAAAAGTGGTCGAGTTCGATCTTAACGACGCCGAACGCGCAATGTTCGTCAATTCGGTTGAGGCTGTGAACGGATTGCTGGACGCCTGCAAGGCGATCGATCCGAGCCTCGGCTGAGCCCGTCTGACAAGACGCTTTGCAGCGCTTCAAACTTGCGTGAGCGCCTGCGAGCCGGCCTCGCACGCGACCGCGCGAAACGCTACTGAGAAACAGGCGAGTTCGTTCGCTGAGCAAAAGGAGCCGTCAATGCTGTCCAGGATCAAGACACTCGCTACCGTGCTCGCGCTGGCTGTCGCCGCCCTTCCGGCAGTGACCGAAGCGCCTGATGCGGGCGACGCGACCGCTCCGGCGGAAAAGATTGGCCCGGTTGTCGGCGAGATGGCTCCCGCCCTGGATCATGTCACGCCCGTGATCCCGGCTGGCGCAATCGAACTTGAGGAGGCCGAGGGCACAGTGCTGGTGTTTTTCCGGTCCGCCGACTGGTGCCCTTATTGCCAGAAGCAGCTGGTTGATCTGCGAGCGGCGGCTCAGCCTCTGGCGGATGCAGGCTGGCGGCTGGCGGCGTTGTCTTATGATGATGTCGCCACGCTCGAACGCTTCGCGGGTGCCAAGGCTATCAATTTTACCCTGCTGTCAGACCCGGGCTCGAAAACGATTGATGCGTTCGGCCTGCGGAACCACGATGTGACGCCCGGCTCCCGTGTCGATGGCATCCCGCATCCGGCGATCGTTTTCGTGCGCGAGGACGGTCGTGTTGCAGCCGTGCTGCGCGAGGAAGGCTACACTGATCGCCCCGAGATCGAGGTGGTGCTGGAAACCGCCGAGCATCTGAACGCAGTCGCCGGGGGCTGAGCGGCAGATCATTGGGTTGCGCGCGTCATGATAAGGAGCTCACCGTCCTTCATCGCGTGAAACTCCATCGCGCCGCGTCGCTGCCCGCGCCAGACGGCCTTTCCAGGGCCCGACAGCAGGGCAAGCTGGCCGATTTTCGCGAAATAGACCCATTGCAGGCCGTCCGGACCGAACGGGCAATTGCCTGTTGCCGTCACCGTGCCGGGCTGGCTTTCGCTGGCCGGGCCAAGTGTCAGCGTGCAGTCGATTGTACCGGGTTGCGCGCTGACCTGCCACCGACCCGCGATGTCTTCGATTGTCAGTGACGGCCAGCCATCCGCAAGCAGGCCCGCATCGATACCCGGCACCGGCTGGTTGACCGGTCCGCCCGGGCGCTCGACAACCGTGCCGACCGGTCCGCGTTCTGCGAGCCTGTCGGCTTTCGTGACCGGCGTGGCCGATGGCGCGTTTGGGTTGGTCCGGTCAGTTGGTGCAGGCATGTCGGCACCTTCGCGCAGTTGAGACAATTTCTGTTCCTCCGCCGTGACAGGCCCGGGATCCGGGGCTGTGCACGCGCTCAGGAGCAGAGCGGAAAGAGCGAGACCAACGGGATGGCACCGCATTTTCATATTTTCTCCCTCTCTTCTTTTAAGCTCCGGAGCCGAGCCCGGGACCCGAGTGGCGCTGAAACGAAGCCTGACACAATAATTCTCTTCATATCGTCAATTGTGAACATTTTTCCTCTGGCGAAAACCGCTGTTCCCGGGTTACAAAAACGTGAACGTAATTGATGAGGGGAGTTACAGATGATGTTCAACCAAGCCAAGAAGTCTTTTCTGACCGGTGTTTCGCTGGCCGCACTTTCAGCAGGGCTGGCACCTGGTGCGGTCGCGCTGACCGTGCGCGATGATGTTACCGTGGAAGGTTCTGAGCAACTTGCCGACAATCCGGCCTTTGATGGCGCGGTGCAGATTTATATGTGGAACCCGGATGGCGGGATTTTCTTCAACTGCTCGGCATCGCTGATCAATCATCGCACCGCAATATCGGCTGCGCATTGTTTCAATGCTCTTCCCTCGCAGGCCTATGGCGTGGACCGTGCCGGCGGTGACGTCACGCCGATTGTTGCTTATGGTCCGGACACGTTTGATGCGCTGTTCGGCTGGCTTGGTTCGGGTGGCGCTCTGGAACAATTCGAGATTGACGACCGCAATGGCCTGACTTTTGGCAGCCAGGTGTTCCTGCATCCCGATGGCGACGCCCAGAATGGCGGTCTGCCCTTCCCCGGTGCCGATGTTGCCCTGATCGCCCTGAACGATCCGCTCGACCAGCTGCCCTCCTATTCGATGCTGTTCAGCCCGGTCGAAGTGGGCGAGCATGTCGTGCAGGTCGCTTATGGTGGACATGGCATCGGCTCGACAGGTGATGTCGGGATTGATGGCAAGCGTCAGGCGGGCGAAAACCTGATCGGACTGATCGGCAGTCAGAATGACTTCCTGCGCGGGGCTTTCCGTTCGCCAACCGCAGGCGTGATTGACGGTGCGGATGCCGACCAGGTGCTCTATCATCTTGATTTCGACCGACCGGATCGTGATGTGACCGAATGTCGTCGTGAAACCCTTTTCATTGGCCCGAACGACCTGATCTGCGATCCGGGTCCGTTTTCTCCGGCGATTACGGCGGATGGAACCTCGGCGACATCTGTCAATGATTCGATCGACTGGTTCCCGGATGACGACAATCCCGACGCGCTGGAAAACGAGGCCGGCACGGCTGGCGGCGACTCCGGCTCGGCGATCTTCTTTGACGAGCTTGTCGAAGACCAGCTGATCATCGGCGGCGTGCTGTCGGGCGGCTGGACTTTCACTGCGCCCTTTGGTTCGGGCTATGGCGATGTGTCCTA
This sequence comes from uncultured Hyphomonadaceae bacterium, assembly GCA_964442925.1. GTDB lineage: Bacteria > Pseudomonadota > Alphaproteobacteria > Caulobacterales > Hyphomonadaceae > UBA5336. The sequence continues at coordinate 6,788 of CAYUEM010000003.1, read as the reverse complement.
CTATAACCCGCTTTTCCTGTTCTCTGACTGGATCGCGGAAACCAATCCTTACAAATATGTCTCGGCGGTCGAGGGCGACGGCAACTGGAGCGATGCCGGCCACTGGGTTCAGGATCTCGATCCCGGCTATCTGATCATTGATGAGAGCGGCAATGTCGTCAACGGCCTGCCCGACAGCCCGGAACTGGGCGTGACCGGCGGGCAGGAGCTCAAGGACGGTGTGATATTCGACATCGACATCAATGACCCGGAAATCCAACCGCCGGCACCCGCTGATACCGGTGTTCCGGCTGGTGCCAATCAAGCCGCTGGCGTCTCGGCGCAGTCGGGTGCGGTCACATATGACAACCCGTCTGCCCGCACCGAACGCGGCGAGGTCGCCACGCTGGATGAAAGCGCGGAAACCCGACGCCAGATCGGACAGGTTACGGCTGGAAGCGCTGTGGCTTTTGAACCGGTCGGGCAGGTCAGCAATGACAGCGAAACGCAGGGCGCATTTTCGGAAGCCAACATCAAGTCCACGCTGGGCACCGGCCTCGTCACCACGACGGGTCCGGCAAACACGCCGCGTGTGGCCACGCTGACACAAGGTGATGTCACGCCTCCCAGCCCTGCCGCAGGCCCCGGCTCGACCGGCTTTGTCCCGAACAATACCGACCGCGATATCGCGGCGGGCATATCGGCGAGCTATTTCGAAGTGACGCTGCGAAATTCCGGCACGACGACAGCGGATGTCGATGTTGTGATCGACAAGCTGACACTCGACAATGGCGGCGCGACGCTGGCGATTGCGGATGGCGTCTTTTTCGAGTCGATCATCGACACGCAGATTGCGTCCGGCACGCTTGATGTCATGGGCGGTTTCAGGTCGCGGGACATTCTCAATGGCGGTCTGGTAACGGGTAATGGCACGATCTACACAGACACGTTGTTCAATGCAGGTGCCATCCAGGCGGGCGCCGGCGGTCTCAATGTCAATGGTGACGTGGTGTTCACATCGGCAGGTGCGCTGATCTTCAATGGATATTCGCTGAATGTCGATGGCGATGTCTCGCTTGCCGGTCAGGCTGTGCTCGACAGTCTTGCGCCGGGCAACAGCGGAACCTTGCTGACCTTTACAGGTGATCGCGTCGGCGAATTTAACCCCTTCGATTTCGAAGGTGTGCGTCAGGTGAATATCAATTACCTGACAGGCGAGGCCGGTGGGCAGGTCGATTTTGCGGTCACTGCCGAGGCGTTCACTGAATTCCTCGATGTCAACACTCTGGCCCCGAATACCGGGCGCATGGCGGCCTATCTTGATACGCTGCGCGGTGAGTATTTTGACGAGTTGCAGGACGTGTACGACTCGGTCGACTTCCTCGCCGGACTGCCTCTTGTCGGCCAGTTGGATTCTCTGGTTCCCGACACGGCATTTCAGGCACCGGGACTCGGCCTCATCGGAGCGGAAACAGTTGGCCGGCATGTCAGTGGGCGGATCGGTGCGATCGGTGCCGGCCGCGCGGACGGCGTGTCGTTCAATTCACGCGCTGCACGCATGATTGGCGGGCTGAACAATCGCGACATGGCCGGTCTTGCGGGACAGGCCGAGACGATGGCGAGCGCGGCCGAAACCGGTCAGGCGTCAGGCAGAAAAGGTTATGGCCTGTTTGGCGAGGTTTCCTTCTCGAATGGTGACCATGAAGCTGGCAGTCAGATCGGCGACTCCGACATTGACAGCGCGTCGATTACCCTTGGTGGCGACAGGGAGTTCATGCCGGGTGTGCGGGCAGGTGTTTTCGTCAATTATACGGAAGGCGACAGCACCTTGAATGATGGTGTTGGCAGCACCGATACCGATGGTTTCGCCTTCGGCGCGTATGGCGTTAAGTCCTACGCACTCGCCAACCTTTCTGCTTATTTCGGCTACGGCCAGCGCGATATCGAGACCGCTCGAAACAGCACTGTCGGCGGCATACTGACGGGTGAGACCGAAGCCGATGAGATCTTTGCCGGCATCTCCGCAAGTGCGATGTACCCGGTTGATAAATCGACCGGTTTCAGCTTTGCGCCAGAAGCCCGGCTGGATTACATCGATTATGATGTCGATGGCTATACCGAGCAGGGTGCAAGCGCAGCGATGACGATCGCGGATCGCGATTTCACCTCGATCCAGCTAAAGGTTGGTGGTGACCTGCATCTCTACGATGTCCACAATGGCGAGGCGGGGGCCTTTCGCCCGAGCGTTGGCGCGCGCATTGTCCATGATTTTGAGGATGACCGCGATGATATAACGGCGACCTTTGTCGGCGGGCCGGCGAACGCGATCACCCTGTTGGGAAGCAGCCGCGATTCAACTTGGGGCGAGCTGCGCGGTGCGCTGAATTTCGGAAGCAGTGAAGGGCCATTCCAGGGCGCGGTTTTCGTCGAGGGCACGGCGGGGCGTGATGACCTCAGCTACACCACGGTCGGCCTGAATGTGAGAGCGCGTTTCTAGAGAAACCTGACAGAACGCAAAACCATCGCCGCCCGGCCTTCAAATCAAGGCCGGGCGGTTTCGTTTCATTTCTGCGTGTGTTTCAGCCCGCGCGCAGGGCAAGGCGGACCGCTTCGACATCGGCGGGCGTGCTTGTCCAGGCGCAGACGAACCGGTGCAACCCGCCCGGCCAGGGGTAGTAGATCGCGCCTGCTGATTGCAGTTCATGATGCACCTTCGCGGGCAGGCGGACAAAAACCTCGTTTCCGTCCACAGGGTAGGCCAGTTCCACGCCGGGAACCGCGCACAGCGCATTCGAGAGCGCGCGGGCCTGCGTATTGGCGGTTGCAGCCAACTCCAGCCAGAGATTGTCCTGCAAGAGCGCAAGTGCCTGCGCGGCCAGGAAACGCATCTTCGCCGGCATGTGACCGGAGCGTTTCGCCCGCGCCTTGAGCTCAGCAATACGCGCGCAGGCAGCGCCGAAAAGCAGGATGATCTCGCACCCCATCGCGCCTGTTTTGGTCAGTCCGAGGCTCAGCACATCCACACCGGCCTGCCAGCTTGTCTGGGCCGGGGTTAAGGTCCCTCCGGCCAGCGCATTGGCCAGTCGCGCACCATCAAGATGAACCTTCAGGCCTGCATCATGCGCCAGCGCGCCATAGTGTGCGATGCGATCAGGATGATAGGCCGTTCCGCATTCCGTCAGCTGCGTCAGTGAAAGCACATCCGGCGGGGTCTCGTGAACGAATGCGCGATCAATCGCGCCGAGCGCTTGTCGCAGCGCAGTCTCATCAATCTGACCGTTTTCGCCAGCCAGAAGCGACAGTTTTCCGCCGCCGGTAAAGAACTCCGGCGCGCCGCGTTCATCGCGGGCGATATGGGCCTCACCGTGACACAGGACAGCGCCGGTCGGCGGGCACAGCAGCGATAAGGCCAGCGCATTGGACGCTGTGCCCGATGCGGTCAGCCAGAAATCGAAATCGGTCGTCTCGAAGGCTCTCCCAAGCTGGATACGCAACAACTCGTGCCAGTGATCTGCGCCATAGCTGGGTTCAGGGCCGTGATTGGCCGCTTCCAGGGCCTCCATCACTTTCGGGTGGGCTGGCGCCGAGGTGTCGGAAGAGAAATCCATCATGTTCGAGTATCAGGCGACTGCCACATCAGGTGCTGCCCGCCATCGCTGACGATCATCTGTCCGGTGACACTGCGCGCGTCGATCAGATAGAGCAGCGCACGCACGATCTCGTCCGGGCACGAGCCCTCGCCGGTCAGGGTTGCGCGCTTTTCCGCTTCGAATGTCTGCTCGTCCTGATGCACGCTCGGCAAGGTCGGTCCGGGGCCGATGGCATTGACGCGGATGCGCGGGGCAAAGGCCTGGGCCAGTGTTCGTGTCGCGGTCCAGAGCGCTGACTTCGACAGTGTGTAAGTGAAGAATTGCGGCGTCAGCTTCCAGACCCGCTGATCGATCAGGTTGACGATCAGGCCGTTCTGGTCGCTCGGCAGGCGGCTGGCAAGGCCTTGCGACAGCAAAATGGGTGCGCGCAGATTGGTCTCGAAATGATAATCCCAGTCGCGGCGCGAATGATCGCCTGCGCTGTCATCTTCAAAGGTCGACGCGGAATTGACCAGCAGGGTCAGTGGCCCCCCCAGCGCGGTTGCCGCTTCGCCGATCAGCTCGCTGGCAGCGCTCTCCTCGGCAAGATTGGCGTGCACGCACGCCGCGCGCTGCCCGCCTGCGATGATCGCATCGGCAACGTTTTTCGCTTCCTTTGCAGAGCTGCGATAATGCACC
>CAYUEM010000003.1:0-2531 GCA_964442925.1 uncultured Hyphomonadaceae bacterium | reverse complement strand
GCCGGCCTGTCCAAGCGCCAGGGCAAGGGCGCGTCCGATGCGACGGCCGGCGCCGGTCACAAGGGCGCGCCGGGCTTCAGCCATTCTGACCGCCAAACAGCGCCAGGACGTTCCAGCCCTGAACCAGACCGTAGATATAGAGTGCGTAGATCAGCACCATGGCGAGGCCAGCCAGCCGGGTGACGTGCTTTTTCGGCAGGATGAACAGCGCCGCCGTCAGCGCCGCCGCGCCCATCGCCCAGTGGTCATACTGGTGGAAGTTGGCCGATGCGCGCGCGCTTTCACCCGCAGAATTGGTGAAGAAGGCGACAAGGCCGCCCGCGCCCAGAATGTTGAAGATGTTCGAGCCGAGAACATTGCCGATGATCATTTCCGACTTGCCATTGCGAACCGCCGCGATGGCCGCGCCCAGCTCTGGCAGGCTGGTGCCGACCGCAATCAGTGTCAGGCCGATCACATAGTCAGGAACCTGCAGCACCCGGGCAATATCAACGCCGCCGGTGACAATCAGCTTGGCCCCGACAGGAAGGCCGACAAGACCGACAATCACCATCAGTATCGCCAGCCCGATCCGCACCGGCGGTCCATCCACTTCCAAGCCGATATCGACCCCGGCGGCCTTTGCGCGCGCGGCGGTCACGAATGTGAAGACAATGTAGAACAACAGTCCCGCGACAAAGATGAAGCCGACGCCTGCATGCAGGGGGAGCTGTGATGTGATCGCGATCCAGGCCACAGTTGCCAACAGCATGGCAGACAAAGCCCGCTTCTGGCCAAAACCACCCATTGCAATCGGGGCGAACAGCGCCGGCAGGCCAATCACCAGCCAGACATTGGCAATGTTCGAACCGACAATATTGCCGAGCGCGAGATCAGGATAGCCCGACATTGCGGCATCAATCGCAACCAGCATTTCCGGTGCCGATGTGCCGAAACCGACAATGAAAATACCGGCAACGAGCGGTGAAACGCCAATCCGGCGGCCAACCGCTACCGATCCATTGACAAGAAACTCGCCAGCCAGCGCAAGCAGGACCAGACCACCGACCAGAGCGGCAAGGGATGAAATCTCAGGCATGTGTCCGCGTGATCCCTAGTCGAGTCGGCGGAAATCGATGAGATTGAGAATCGCGAAAAGGAGAACCACGGTCGCGATGGCGATCAGAGCGTACATGACAGGGACCTTGCGGTTTATTTGTTTCAACTGTGACAGGCCATAGCGTCGAAATTGCCACTTGGCGAGAGGCAGAAAGTCGAACATGTGAGATTCATGTCAGACTTGCGCACACGATTTTTCCAGAGCTGGTTTCGGCTTTCGCGCCCAATGACACTTGGTGTGCGCGCGATTGTAAGCAATGGCGCGGGCGAAATTGTTCTCGTCCGTCACACTTATGTTGACGGCTGGTTTTTGCCCGGCGGCGGCGTGGAAAAGGGCGAAACCGCACAGCAATCGCTGACCCGGGAACTTCGCGAGGAGGCCGGTGTTGCGCTGACGGGGCTACCGTCGCTGGTCGGGGTGTTCTCCAATCATCGCGCATTTGCCAATGATCATGTGCTTCTCTATGTGATCGCGCCCGGTGACTGGAGCGCATGCCCAAGCGACAATGTCGGTGAGATCGCTGAAATCGCATGGATTGATCCGGCCAGCCCGCCGCAAGGCACAACACCGGCGACCGCGCGCCGGCTGGGGGAATGGCTTGCTGCCAGGCCGCCTGCTCCGGAATGGTAAGCGACATCCGTTTGCGCGGGCGAGGTTTCATCCGGGGGTTGGGCCTGCGAGGCTGCCACCAGCGCGGGAAGGCTCATGAAGCCGATCAGAGCCAGGATCAGCCAGAACAGACGCAAGGGACGATGACGGCGGGACATGCGGGGCAGGTCAGCCTGTCAGTCGGGCACAAATACGGCAATCGGGCGACCATATCGGGGAAACTGAAGAATCGAACCGCGCGCGACTGATATTAACCAATCCTTAGGTCTCTTGCGCGAGACTCAATTTCAAGTCGGCGAGACACTGCCGACGGTGAGACACCCGCGCTTCCCCTTCCCCCCTCGCAGCGCGGGACCTGCGAACGGCCGTCCCGTTTCCCCCACGGGGCGGTCGTTTTCATTCTGGCTCCCGCGCCAGCGCCACTTTCGCATAGCTCCAGCCGGTGATCAGTGAAGCCAGTGCGGCCGCCGCCAGCAAAGTCAGACCCGCCGGCCAGAGCACTTCCGCAGTCTGCGCAAATGCGAGCGCGGACAACAGGACGGCAAGGCCAAGCATTTCCAACGCCGTCTTCCATTTCGCCAGCACCATCACCGGAAGCGCCCGGCCTCCGCCGCGCCGCCACCGCCAGAACGTCACAACACCATCGCGCAGGATAATCGCGCTGCCCGCCGCGATCAGCACGGTGCCGGGATGGGTGAGCATCAGGCCCGTCAGGCAAAGCCCGACCAGAAGCTTGTCGGCAACCGGATCAAGCCAGGCACCAAAAGCACTGGTCGCCTGAAGCCTGCGCGCGGCCCAGCCATCGAGAAGATCAGTCAGGCCT
>CAYUEM010000002.1:0-37134 GCA_964442925.1 uncultured Hyphomonadaceae bacterium | reverse complement strand
CACCGGCCCTATGGGGCGGGGAGGGCTCAATAGGACAACATTCCTATCACCAGTGGCTGCACCAGGGCACCCACGCGATCCCGGCGGAATTCATCCTCGCGCTGGATGAGCGCGGAGATACCGACGGCAAGCGCGCACTGGCCGCCCATGCACTCGCGCAGGCCGAAGTGCTCGCCAATGGCCGCAGCCTTGCTGATGTGCAGGCCGAAGAGCCCGGCCTTGAACCGGCGGTTGCCGCACAGAAGTTGCATGCCGGCGGGCGCCCCTCCAGCTTCCTGACCTGCACACGGTTCGACGCGCATGCGCTCGGCGCGCTGATCGCGCTCTATGAGCACCGCACCTGGCTCGCCGGAACGCTGTGGGGGCTCAATCCGTTCGACCAGTGGGGCGTGGAGCGGGGCAAGACAATGGCCGCACGCCTGAAACCTGTGCTGGCCGGTGAGGGCACAGCCGACGACCCGGTCACCGCGCACCTCTCCCGGCAGATTGGCGCGGCGTTCAGCAGATGAGCCTTGCCAGGCTCAGCGCCGCGGTATGGCGGCCCAATAATCGAAATCCAGCAACACGTCCGGATGGTATTTCCCGTCCTCGCCGCGCAGGGGAAAATCGCCGCACGGATGGTTCTTTGTTGCCACCAGCCGCAGCCGCAGCGCGCCGGCGGTTTCGCTCAGTTCTGCACTGTCAAGCACTTGCGACCAGGCATAGACCGTATCGCCGGCAAACAGCGGACCGGCATGGGTGCCCGCATTGATCGCAAGCATCTCTGCGGCATTGGCCAGTCCGTTGAACGATAGCGCGCGGGCGAGCGAGATCACCACACCGCCATAGATCAGCCGTTTGCCGAACCGGCTGTCTTTCTGGGCATGGGCGTCGAAATGCACCTTGGCGGTGTTCTGGTAGAGCCGCGTGGCGATCTGGTGCTCGGCCTCCTCGACCGTCATGCCGTCGACATGATCGATTCTCTCGCCGATCTCGTAATCCTCAAACCGGTGCGGCGCGCCCGACAGGTCATCGTCCCAGCTTTCATAAAGGCCGTCACTGACGAGATCTTCAGCAGGCAAGGCTGCGTCCAGTTCAGGCACAACGCTCTCGGGCGGCGGTGATGCGGGATCGCGCTTGTTGACCATGACCCAGCGCACATAGGACAAGACCGGCTGGTCATCCTGATCGAGACCGGTTGTGCGCACCCAGACCACACCGGTCTTGCCGTTGGAGTTTTCCTTGCGCCCGATCACTTTCGACACAGCGCGCAACGTATCGCCGGGATAGATCGCGCGCAGGAACCGCCCCTCGCCATAGCCGAGATTGGCAACCGCGTTCAGCGAAACGTCTGGCACGGTCTTGCCGAACACGACATGGAATGCGAGCAGCGGATCAATCGGCAGGGTTTCAAAGCCGCAATCAACCGCCAGCGGCTCGCTGGAATACAGCGCCTGCCGGCTGCCGGTCAGGGCGCGGTAAAGCGTGACATCTCCCTCGGTCAGCGTCAGCGGCGTGGCATGAACGATCTCGCGGCCGACATGGAAATCCTCAAAGAAGTTTCCGGAATTGGATTTCGATTCGGCCATGTCGCGCCTCCTTTAAGCCCATGTGATACAGGGACTTCAACAGATAGCGAGAGGGCAAGTGGCCCGTCAGCGTCCGAAGGAAAGGCCCTGCGCCTGTTCGGCGAAGACTTGGACTGCCTCACCGCCGGAAATCAAGGCCAAAGCGGCAAAAGGCGTCATGATCGACGCAATTGCAAGACTGGCAAATGTCCCGGCAAGAAAGCGCGCTTCGGGCGATGCCAGCACCTCTAGCCGCTGGCCGCGCGGTGCCACCAGCAGGGGCCAGCCAAAAATCAGCAACAGCGCAAGACACAGCAACAGCCCGGCAAGGATTACAGCAATGGTCATTCGACACACCTTTCTTCTCGCCCCGGTTGAACGATTACAGGATCGCGCTTTACAACGGTTTTCGCGGACCTGTGAAATTTTCGCTTTCTGGTGCGACAGCGCGCAAAAACGGCAATTGTCTTGCCGCTGTCACACTCGGGCGTTAATCGCCGGAGACAGGTGAACATCGGCAAACCGGAGTTGACACGGATGAACGTCTTGCAGACCACAGCCCTTGCCGCACTCGCCCTTCTTGTCACCGCGTGCAGCGACAGCAGTCTGAAAAGCTTTGACGGCGAGCCGGTCAGCGCGCCTCCTCCGCTCGGCCAGGCGGACAGGATCCGTATCGTCGGCTCCTCGACCGTTGCACCGTTTACAACAACCGTGGCCGAACAGTTTGGAGCCGCCACGCGTTTTTCCACGCCAATTGTCGAATCGACCGGCACCGGCGGTGGCTTCAAGGCCTTCTGCCAGGACATCGGACCGGACCAGCCTTCGATTTCAAATGCATCGCGCCCGATAAAGCCGTCTGAAATCGAGTTGTGTCGCGAGGCCGGCATCACCGAACTGGTCGAAGTCAAGATCGGCTTCGATGGAATCGTTCTGGCAAACTCCAAGTCCGGCGAAGATTACAATATCAATCTGGAGCAGCTTTATCGCGGGCTGGCCGACCAACTACCCGATGGGCGCGGGGGCTGGATGGACAATCCATACAAGAAATGGTCGGACATATCCCCGCAGCTGCCGGATGCAGAGATTGTGGTCTACGGGCCCCCACCAACTTCAGGCACAAGGGACGCTTTTGTCGAGATCGCAATGGAGCGCGGCGCTCTTGAAATCGGTGAACTCGCGGCCCTGAAGAAACAGGATCCCGATGCGTTCGAGAAACGCGCGCACACGATCCGAATGGATGGCGCATGGGTCGACAGCGGCGAAAATGACACCCAGATCATCCAGACCCTGATCAAGAATTCAACCGTTCTTGGTGTGCTCGGATACTCGTTTCTCGAACAGAATGGTGATCGCGTGAAAGCAGCACCGATTGGCGGAGTCAAACCGTCATTCGAGAACATCGCCAGCGGCGACTACAAGGTTGCGCGTTCAATGTTCATTTATATCAAGAAACAGAACATGCCAATGGTGCCGGGCATACTGGATTTCATCGAGGAATTCACGCATGACGACGCGTGGGGCCCGGAAGGTTACCTGATCGACAAGGGGCTCATCCCGATGCCCGAAAAGATGCGCGAAGCCTCGCGAAAGCAGGCTCTTGAACTGCAAACGCTCGACACATCCAGCTAAAGCCCTTCTTCAGGTTTTCCTCGTCCTTCGAGGCTCGCTTCGCTCGCACCTCAGGATGAGGAAAACCAATGAGATTCCTCATCCTGAGGAGCGGCCGGCACGGCCGCGTCTCGAAGGATCGGCGGCGTGAGCTGGTTTTTCAGCAGCCTGCTGAAACACGCTCCGTCGATCAGGGCTGGACAAGCGCCGCGTAAAGATCCGGACGGCGATCGCGGAAAAAACCCCATGCGGCGCGCTCTTCTTCCAGCGCACCAAGGTCGAAACCGGCTGTGATGACACCACGTTCGCTGCGCCCGAGATCGGCAACCACTTCGCCCGCCCCGTCACAGATGAAACTGGTGCCGTAAAAGACCTGTCCATCCTCATTGCCGATCCGGTTGGCAGCGCAGACCGGGATGACATTGGCAACCGCATGACCAAGCATGGCCCGGCGCCAGCGCGCGGCCGTGTCAAGCCTTGCATCCTGGGGTTCGGCACCAATTGCGGTCGGATAAAGCAGGGCCTGCGCGCCCATCAGGGTCATCGCCCGTGCGGCTTCAGGAAACCACTGGTCCCAGCAGATGCCGACACCAAGCCGGCCCTTCCGGGTATCCCAAACCCGAAATCCCGTATTGCCCGGCCGGAAATAGAATTTTTCCTGATAACCCGGACCGTCGGGAATATGGCTCTTTCGATAGACGCCCAACAGCGCCCCGTCCGCATCGATCATCACCAGCGAATTGTAATACTGCGGCCCGTCGCGCTCGAAGATCGAGACCGGCAGCACAATGCCAAGCTGACTGGCGAGCGGGGCCAGCCGCACCACTGCCGGGTGGGTCTGCCATTCATGCGCGCCCGCAAAATGCGCCTCGTTCTGGGTCTTGCAGAAATAGGCGCCGGTAAAGAGCTCAGGCAACAGTGCGACATCGGCGCCCTGCGCGGCGGCATCTCGCACCAGCGCGGCGGCAACCTCAAGCGGGTCATCGCTTTGGCTCGGGGCGAACTGGATCGCGGCAAGTGTCAGCATTTCTGGCATATCGGGTCACTCTTCGCTGTCGGGCGTTTTGTCGGGCGCGGGCACCTGGCAGGTCATGCAGTGAAAGCTGCCGCCGCCCGAAAGGATCGCGCGCGCGCCCAGCAGATGCACAGGCCGACCGGGAAAGGCCTCGGCCAGCACCTGCGCCACCCCCGTTTCACGCGCCCGGCCATAGTCCGGCACAATTACAGCCGCATTGGTGATCACGAAATTCATATGGCTGGCTGGCACGATGGCCCCGCCTTCATCCCGCACAGGGCCGGGCGAGGCAAGCGTGACCACGTCGAGCCCGGCACTGCGCAGCGTATCCTCGATCTCGCCGAGACGCTCGCCATTGCGATCATCATCGCCTTGCGGGGTCTGACAAAGCACCCGGCCCGGACCGCAGAAGCGGGCGAGATTGTCGACATGTCCGTCCGTATGATCGTTCAGCAGGCCGCGCTCCAGCCAGATCACCCGGCGCGCGCCGAACGCCACCTGCAGCGCAGCTTCCGCATCCGCCTCGCTCCAACCGGGATTGCGATTGTCAGCCAGCAGGCATTCGCGTGTGGTGATCACGGTGCCCGCACCATCATGCTCGACTGCGCCGCCCTCAAGAATGAATGCGTGCGAGTGGACACCTGCGCCCTCGACGCCCGCGAGCGCCGGGCCGGTCTCGGTATCACCCGGCATGACATATTTCCCGCCCCAGCCATTGAAGCGAAAACAGTCTGCGCGCAGCTCGCCGTCGGGTGCCCGGCGGAACAAAGGGCCGGTGTCGCGCAGCCAGATATCGCCGCAAGGCACGCGGTGGACCTCAACCGGGGCAGGCAGCACGGCGCGGGCGGCCGCAGCGGCCTGATCATCACCCGCGGCCATCCGCACACGGACAAACCGACTGGCAAGCGCGGCAAAACCGGCAATTTCCGCCCGCGCAGCGTCAAACGCCTCGCCCCATTCCTCGCGCAGGCGCGGCCAGCCGACCCAAAGGGAAGATTGCGGGGCCCATTCGGGCGGGGCGGGTTGCGGATAAGGCACGGTCATCGCCGCGCGCCATGCCACAGCTTGCGTGCTAATGCCAGCGCAGCGGGCGGTCGAAACAAAAACAGCCCTGAGCTCCGCCCCCATCTCAGCGAAGCGATACGGGGGCAAACAAAAACAGCCCTGAGCGCGACCCATCGCGCAGGCGAAGCCGCAGCAGGCGGTCAAAACAATACAGCCCTGAGCGCGCCCCATGTGAGCGCAGCGATACGGGGGCAATTAAATCAGCCCTGAGCGCCGCCCCATGTGAGCGCAGCGATACGGAAACCAAAAAAAGACCGGCCCCGCAATACGCCGGGGCCGCTCTCAATAATCGACTCTGGTAATCTACAGTTCGGAGGGCCGGGCACTTTCAAGCACCCGGCCCGAACCGATTGGGTTTAGAATTCGTAGCGCAGGCCGACGCGGATCTCGTAGACCGAGCGGGTCAGGCTGCGGAAGCCCGATTCGCTGTCATCGAAGTCATTGAAGCGGAACAGGCAATCGCTGGCCGCCAGACAGGTCGTGCGCGGCGCATCTCCGAGCAGGGCTGTGGCACCATCGACACCATTGGCCGCAACATCTGCCGCCGAGACCAGATCAGCCTCGACAATCCCTGCCGGGAAGCTCGGTGCGTTGAACTGGGTGCCCCACTCGTCGTTGAGCAGGTTGGCGACGTTCTTGATGTCGACAACGAATTTCAGCTGGTTGTCGCCAACATATTTGCTCGCCCAGTCGTTCACGAAGGGAAGCTCCTGCTGCCACTGGAAGTCCCAGCGCTGGTTCCACGGGCCATCATCACTGTTTCGCGGAGAAATGCCCTGCGACAGACCACGCTTCTGGATGAATTCCACGAAGTCGCCTTCCTGGAAGCTGGAGGCCACGACCACGAGCGGGTCGGAGATGGCAGCGCCCGACACGGCCGGCACATAAAGCAGGTCTGTTCCGCTCGGTGTTTCGCCATCGCCCTGCGAACCGAACAGGGCATTGTCGCCCTCCCGGAACGTGTCAAAGGCGTAGGAGAAGGGCGAGCCGGAATTGATCTGGCCGAACAGGTTGAACCGGCTTTCCAGGTCGCCGAAAATTTCGGCTTCATAGGTCAGGTTCAGCTTGAATGAATGCTCGATCTCAAACGGCGAACGGCCCACTTCGGGATTGTTGCGGTCGAAGGTCTCTGTCGCGCGGAACAGCGACACACCGCGTGACGACGTGCCCGGCGTGACGGTTTCGATGTCCTGATTGGCATAGGATGCGAAGACGCCGAGGCCGTTCTCGTATTCCTTGCTCAGGGCAACTGAAAGGGTCAGTGATTCCCCTTCATCGAAATTGGTCAGGGCAATCGCGTTGGAAATGCCGAGGTCGCCGAGATTGGCGTAGATCGGACGTCCGTCCGGTGCAACACCAAGCTGGCTGGTTTCGGCCAGCTGGGTCTGGGAGAGATTTTCCCAGGCGAAGCCGTCATTTGTCGCTGCATAGAGGGCCTGCAGGCTGACCAGATAATCCGCACCAAGATTGACGAAGCCGAAACGGCTGAAGTCGAGGTCGAATTCCTGATCGACGCGGAGGCTGGCTTTCCAGTCTGACGGTGTTTCGAAATCCGGGGAGATCACATCAATCGGGCCGGGACCATTGGCATCGTTCAGCTGGATCGTATCGAGCAATGATTGCGGTGTGCCGCTGGCCGGGTTGGTATTGGCCACACCGAATTCCTGCGCGAAGAAGACCGGCGGTGTGAACGCGTTGGATGTCCACACTTTCGGATCACCGCCGCCGAACAGGCCGACACCACCGGTGATGCGTGTCCGGTCGAAAGGTGTGTATTCAAAGCTGATACGCGGCATGATCAGGTCATTGCCATCAAGATTCTGCGAATTGTCGAAACCGAACTGATCCTGGAAGAAGGAACGGCTCTGCGGTTCGTCATCCTGAATGATGACTTCGTAGCGGACACCATAATCAAGCTTGAAATCGGGCCGGATCTGCCAGCTGTCCTGTGCGAACAGGGCCAGATTGTTGTAGCCCCAGACCGCACGGATATCTTCGCGATTACCTGTGTCGGGCAGCTGAACCTGAACGCGGTCGGCGAAACCGGCCTGCAGATCGGCGATGCTTTCAAAGCGGAACAGGCCAACCGAGCGTTGTGCGAACAGGTTGTCGAGCTCATAATCCTGCCATTCAACGCCCGCGGTGATGAAGTGGTCGCCGACAATATAGTTTGCAGCGCCGAGGATTTGCAGACGCTCATCGGCGAAGGTGTTGCCCTGACGGAAGCGGTCACAACCACCGGTCAGGAACAAGGTATCATTGGTTTCCGCAGGGTTGTCGTCGCCATCGTCGAGGAAGCCTTCCAGCGCCGAACCGACGAGATCGGCTTCACTCAGTTGAATGTCCCAGGCACCGATCGTGTCGCCGGCAAAACACGCCTGCGCGCGCTCATATTCCTTGTAGTTGACACGCAATTCGGTCGAAAGCTGGTCGGTCCAGTTTGAGAAGACCTGAACCGTATAAGCATCAAGCTCTGTCGGTGTCGCATAGTAAGCCGACTGGAAATTGGTCTGGCTGACATTCGACACTCCAGACTCTTCGGTTTTCTGATAGGTGAACGAGGCGCGATGCTGGTTGTTGATTTCCCAGTCGATCTTGCCAAGGAAGCGCTCGGTTGTCGTCGGAAGGCTGACCACAGTCGGGCGCCCACCCAAGTCGAAGCCGAAGCTCTGCTGGACGATATCGTTGATGCCCTGGTAAATTGCAGGATTGATGTCGTCGTCGATATCCTGCTGCGTGAAGTTCGCGCTGGAGCCGGATTCAAACTCGTCATAGGTGACGAAGAAGAACAGCTTGTCCTTGATGATCGGACCGCTCAGGGCGAAGCCGTATTCTTCTTCAAGGAATGGCGCGCGTTCCACAAACTGGTCGAAGGCCGCATTGCCGAAATAGTCTTCGTCCTGACGGTAATAGTAAAGCGCACCGTCAAACTCGTTGGAACCGGACTTGGTGATGACATTGACAAGACCGCCGGTGAAGCCGGACGTCTTGACTGAATAGTCACTGGCCTGAACCGAGGCACTCTCGATCGCGTCAAGCGAAATCGGTGAGCGCGCAGTGGCATAGGTCGAATCCGAAAGGCCGAAATCGTCCTGCTGCAGCGCGCCGTCAATCGCCAGGGCGTTGAATCGCGGGTTCGCACCGGCAATCGAAATCTGGCCTTCGCCTGTCGAGAAAGCCAGCGGGTCGCGCACCAGCGTCGCGATCAGGTCGCGCTCTGTCGAGGGCTGGCCAAGGATGTCGTCCTCGGAGAACACCGAACCGACGCCATTATTGGTGTCGATGATGCTGCCAACATCGCCATAGACAACAACCGTGTCGAGCGTGCGGTCGGCTTCAGCGACCACGAATTGCAAGCTGTTGGACGAAGGCTGCAGGAAGATGTTGTCGCGTGTCGCGCTGCCGTTCGCCGATTCGATCACGATGGTGTAGGGCCCGCCAACAGCCAGACCGGAGTCGAAGAACACACCATTTGCGGATGTTGTCGCGGTCGAGGCGCGCCCCGTCGGCATGTGCAGGATCGTGACGCTGGCGCCAGAGACTGCCG
This sequence comes from uncultured Hyphomonadaceae bacterium, assembly GCA_964442925.1. Classification (GTDB taxonomy): domain Bacteria; phylum Pseudomonadota; class Alphaproteobacteria; order Caulobacterales; family Hyphomonadaceae; genus UBA5336. The sequence goes on along the minus strand of CAYUEM010000002.1, from coordinate 28,352 downwards.
CGCCGGTTTCATTCGTGACAAGACCAGAGACGTTTGACGACGTGATCTGAGCTTCGGCTTGCTGCACGGCGGCGATTGCCATCACCGAGACGGCAGCCCCGCCCGCGAGTGTTTTCCAATTGAACATGATCGTTTCCCTCGAATGAACGTGAAACGCGCCCGAAAAAAGATCGGAACCCGTTAACCGAAGGGCGATAATGCTGCAGTGCGACAGAGCTGTAACAGTCCTGTGAACCTGAGATGACAGACTACCGGTTTTTTCCGAGTGTTGCCCTGCAGACACAAAAAGGGCCGTGCCCTTTGCGAGCACGGCCCCTGATGGGTTCGGGCGGCCTGGAATGTCAGGCGTGCAGGCCGCGCTTGACCTCCTGCAGTGTCACGCGAGCGGGACGGAACGCTGTTTTCAGGCGCGGAATGGTCTTCATCGGCTGTGCGTCACCGCACATGAAGACATCCAGTGCTGCAAAATTGCGTTCTGGCCAGGTGTGGATCGAGATATGGCTCTCAGCGAGCACGATCACGCCCGACACGCCATTGTTTGGCGTGAAGATGTGAAAGTCCGAACTCAGAACTGTCGCTCCGGCCTCCTCGGCCGCACGGATGAGCGTGGTTTCAATATGTTCGGGATCGTCTAGCCGTGAAGCTTCCCACAAATCTATGATCAGGTGTGTGCCGGCATAGACCTGGCCATCCTTCTTGATGAAGAAGTCGAGACTTTCCGTCTCGCCAGTATCCTTTTTGTCCGGCGTCCAGGCCGCGTCTTCCCAGTCGGGCGACGCGGCCTCACGCTGTTCGTCGTGAGGCTCACTCTCCGGAATATCGGTCCGGCCCGGGGCGGCAGATCTCTCCATGCCATACTCCCTCAGGTCAGCAACAGGCCACGACCTGGCCCAGGTCTCGATCAGATCGAACGGCGCTGTAAATCGTAATTTTGGTATCAATGCAAGGGCTTTATCAGCAAGCGAGGCGAGGTTAGTTTCCGCGCAGTTTCTGGCAGGAGCCGCATATGGGCCTTCACAACCCTTCCGCGACGTCACCTTACCTCAAAGTGACGGTGCTTTTCCTCAGCGTCCTGCTGGTTGCCCGGCTTTTCGTGCTGCTGGTCTCAAACGTCGATCTTTATGCTGATGAAGCACAATACTGGCGCTGGAGCACAGATCCGGACTGGGGCTATTATTCCAAGCCGCCAATGATCGCCTGGGTGATCGGCCTGTCGACAACACTGTTCGGCGATAGCGAGTGGGCAGTTCGTCTGCCCGCGCCGTTTGCGCACACGATCGCGGCGTTTGCGCTGTTCCTGCTCGGACGACAGATCGACAGCCCCCGGACCGGAACGCTGGCGGCACTGGGCTACGCCCTGATGCCCGGTGTGATCGTGTCGTCAACGGTGATTTCGACCGACGGTGTTTTGCTGCCGCTGTTCTCACTGGCGCTTTGGCTGCTGTTTCGCCTGCGCGAGGGCAAATCCGGCTGGGTCGGAGCGCTGGCGCTCGGGGCCTGTATCGGAGCGGGTTTTCTTGCCAAATATGCAATGTTGTATTTCGCGGTCGGTCTCGCGATCACTGTGTTGCTTGACCCACCAACAAGGCGCGCCATTGCCAGCGCGAAAGGGGCAGCGGCGCTGGTTCTGGCCGGCCTGATCGTTGCGCCGCATATCGCCTGGAATGCCGCCAATGATTTCAGTACCGTTGGCCACACCGTCGACAATGCCAATCTCGGCGGCGAGCTGATCAACCCGGAAAACCTGCTGAAATTTTTCCTCGACCAGATGGGCGTTTTCGGCCCGGTGGGTTTCCTCGCCCTGCTGTTCGGCCTTGCCATGATCTTGCCGGGGCGGGCCGGCGAAGCGCGAAAGCGCGATCACTGGCTGCTGGCTTTCATCCTGCCGGTTCTCTTGATCATCGCCTTTCAGGCCTTCCTGTCGCGCGCGCATGCCAACTGGGCTGCAACCGCCTATCCGGCCGCAAGCGTTCTGGTCGCCAGCTGGCTGGCCCATGCCAGCGCCAACCGGTCTTTGTGGTGGGTCATCGCCGCGATCAGTGGACTGGCAGCGCTCCTGACCCCGGACATATCGGCAGGGTTGAAGATTGCGCTCGCGCTGGGACTGGCCGGCTCGATCATTCTCGCAGGTCTCGGCTTCCGCTATCGCCCCGCTGGCCTGCTATGGGGCGCGATCTTCATTCACGCGACAATAGCGGTGCTGATGGCTGGCATCCTTGCCAGCCCTCTATCGGCGACCACTCAACTGGGTCTGGACAATGGACTCAAGCGGATACGCGGCTGGGAAGAAACCGCAAGGCTGACGCGGGAAAAGGCTGTTGAAATCGGTGCAAGCGCGATCCTCGTCGATGAGCGCGAGCTGTGGCATGGGCTGGATTATTACCTGCGCCTCGGCCGCCCCGCACCACTGATCGCCTGGCGGCGCAAACAGGGCATTCACAGCTTTTCCGAACAGCAGCCGCTAACAGGCGAGATTGACGACAATGTGCTTGTAGCCAGTTACCGACCGGCCAATCGACCGCGCATGCGCGCCGATTTCGCCCGGTTTGAATATATTGGCGAGGTCGATATCCCGCTCGGCCGGCGCGCGAATGGTTGCGCGATTGTCCGCAGACTGGTCTTCTACCGCGCGACAGGGCACAGCCCGCTAATGCGAGATCAGGAATGGGAAGACCGTTTTGAAGGGCTCAGCGAACGGGCCCGTCCACCCTGCCCTGCGCCGACTGATCGGTAAGACTGGCAGCGTTTATGAGGCCGGCGTTTCGCCCCAGAGCGCCGTCAGCCGCTGATCGCGGCCACAGGCCTGGCGATAGAATTTATAGCGCTGCGGCTGCTTGAGATAATAGTCCTGATGGTAATCCTCGGCCGGATAGAAATCTCCTGCCGGTCGGATTCGCGTGACCACTGGCGCGCCGAGAACGCCTGATGCCTCAATCGTATCAACCGCATTGCGCGCCACGTCTTCCTGACGCTCATCGAGGACAAAGACGGCCGTGCGATAGGACGGTCCCTTGTCGCAGAATTGCCCGTTCGCATCGGTCGGGTCGATATGCCGGAAGAAATACTCAACCAGTTCGTCATAACTGACCTGGCTGGCATCATAGCTCACCTGCACCGCCTCATAGTGGCCCAGTTTTCCATGCGTCTTGTAAGTTGGGTTCGCGCCCTTGCCGCCGGTATAGCCAGAGATGGTTTCAAGCACACCATCGAACTTGTCGAAGTCTGATTCCACACACCAGAAGCATCCGCCGGCAAAAATCGCCGTTTCCGTCGTGTCAACCGTCCTGATCTGCACGTCCTGACCCTGCGCACCTGCGCCAGCACTGAAAAAGGCAATGGCTGTGGCCGTCAGGCCCGCAGTCGCGGCGACAAAGGTTGATGAAGTCAAACGCATGTATACACTGTTCCCAGTTTAATGAGCGACCTGAAGCATATGCACTCGGATCCGGAAAATTTCGAGCCTACGATACATTACGTATGCGTCATGATTTGCAGCGTCTCTTTTCTGCAACAATTCAGGCAGAGCATTTTCAAGCGAAGTGGATACCGGTTCGCGTCAAGAAAATGCGCAAGACCAAGAGCTGGCGCATGTTCACCGGTTCTGAATGACGTGATGATGCGCTCGTCGTCTCTCAAGAAGGTGGTGCCCCGATCACACGCACCCGGACCTGGCTTCGCCGCCCGGCTGTATCGACAGCGCTGACTGTGTAGAACCCCGCGCGCTGCGGCGTCCAGATGGCTGCGCCCCCGGCATCCACAAGGCACGGCTCGCCATCGACAAACCAGCTCAGACCGCTATCCGCGCGCCCCGCAAGGACGAAGCCGCGCGGCGCACGCCCATCGATCTCGCCGGCCCACAACTGCGCATCGGCCGGCGGAAACAGGATTTCCGGGGCGCGCCCAGCCTCTCCGAAAGCCTGCATCGAATCGCGCACCGGGCTGTCATGACGCGCAAGGAGCCGGTGCTCCGCCTCGCCCTGCCCGGCCAGATGATAGGCACCGCGATCAGAAATCTCGAAAAGCACCGGCAGAGCTGCGCTTCGCCCTGTCTGGCCCGGCCGCGGCGCACCGTCCGCCCGTCCAACCCAGACCACAATCGCCAGGTCGCCGGCAACACCAGCCGCCCAGGCATCGCGAAACCCGTAGGACGTGCCGGTCTTGAACGCGACCTGGGGTGCATCGGCGGTCAGCCGGCCCGGCATCCTGCCAGCCGGTGTCGGCGTTTCCGCAAGGATCTGCAGGATCAGCTTCGCGCTCTCTGGCGACATCAGCCGGCGTCCTGCGCCTGCGTGCCCTTCGGCTTCATCCTCGGCAAGCCAGACCAGCGGCCTCGTCCGCCCGCCTGCGCCCAGCCCGGCATAGAGCAGCGCAATCTCGCGCACGCTGAGCCCGGCTCCGCCCAGCGCCACGGCGAGGCCCGGATCACTTTCAGCCCCCCCGCTGACCCGTGGCGGCGCACCGGCCAGCGCCAGTTGTGCAACGAAACGCTGCGGGCCGACCTCCGACAGGGCCAGCACCGCGGGAACATTGAGGCTGTGCTGCAAGGCTTGCGTGATCGTTACGTCGCCGCGGAAGCTGCGGTCGAAATTCTCTGGCTGATAGGCATCGAAACGCCGCGGCAGGTCGGCGATCTGTGTCGCCGGCGCAGCAATGCCATCATCAAATGCCATCGCATAGATAAAGGGTTTCAGCGTCGAACCTGGTGAGCGCGGGCGATCGGTCAGGTCGATCCATCCGCCGGGCCGCGACCGACTTGCCGAGCCGACTGCGGCACGCACTGCGCGACTGGGAATATCCACGACAATTGCCGACAATTGCACGCCTTCACCGGCCTGCTCGGCCCGGCGCGCAAGAATTGTCTCCAGTTCGGACTGCAACCCGCCGTCAATGCTGGAGCGGATATCACCCGCCCTGCCGGCCCGAGCGCGCGCAGTTGCCGCGCCATGCCAGGCTCGCGCGGGAAACGCTGTTCGCTCCTGCGGCAGGGGCGCAGCGCGGATCTCAGCCGCCCGACCCGCATCGACCGCACCGAGCCGAAACAGCCTTTCTGCGATCTGTGCCCGCCCGGCGCGCGCACCTTCCGGTCGTCGATCAGGCCGGCGCATCTCCGGACTTTGCGGCAAGGCAATCAACAGCGCGATCTCGTCATCAGAAAGCCTGTCCGGCTCGCGCGAGAACCAGCTCCAGCTGGCCGCACGCACCCCCTCCAGATTGCCGCCATAGGGTGCCAGGGTGAGATAGAGTTCAAGGATTTCGCGTTTCGACAGGCGTACTTCGATCTGGTGCGCGCGGATCATCTCGATCAGTTTCGAGCCTATCGTGCGCGGGCGCGGCTCCAGCAGGCGGGCGGTCTGCATCGTGATCGTGGAGCCACCCGAGACGATCTGTCGGGCGCGCACCGAACTGAAAGCGGCCCGGCTCATCGCCAGCCAGTCGACACCCCCATGCTGGTAGAAACGCTTGTCCTCAACTGCCAGAAGCGCCTCGATAAAAACCGGATCGATGCGGTCGAGATCCGCTGCAAACCGCCAGCGTCCCTGCGCGGTCGGGAAAGCACGCAAGGGCCGCCCCTCGCGATCCGTGACCCATTGCGATACCTGCTCGGCGTGCTCTAGCGGCGGCGGGAACAGGCGGTCGAGTGCCGCAACCAGCAGGAGCGCCGCAACCAGACCGGCCAGCATATGCCGCGCCCTGACGGGCCTCCGCACGCCTGGCCGCCTGCCTGTCACCGATTGCCACCCGTGCCGCTTTCGCGCGCCTGGATCACGACCCGGCCCGCCTCGGAGCGCGCATTGACCTGCGGGCGATACATGTCTTCGGCCACGGCACCCGGCATCGCAAAGTCGCCCGGCGTCACTGCGCGAACGACGTAAGCCAGCTGCTGGCTCTTGTCGAACAGGTCAATCGCGGCAATGAAACGGTCGTCACGCGCCTCGACGGTTTTCGCCGATGCGATTTCGCCCGCCCATGCAAAAGCCCCGCTGTCAGAACCGCTGCGCTGGCCATCTGCCGGGCGAAGCACGGTTTCGATCTCGAAGCCCGCCGGCAACAGGTCAGCAACAATCACTGGATTGCGCCGGCGCTCGCGCGGGGTCAGCTCGATAAGCACCACAAGCTGATCGCCCTGACGGACCTTCGAGAGGCTGATATTGCTGCCATCCAGCCGTGTGAAACGCTTGGTTATGCTGAGCTGGCTGGCCACTTGCCGGGGTGCAGACTGCGGCGCGCCGCTGACCATGACATTGCGGAAAACCGCCGCCTCGCCACGATAGGTGAACGAGACGTCGCCAGAAATCTGCGATTCGGAAAGCAAGTAACGCCGGTCATTGTCATTGCCGCGTCCCAGCCCCTCGGTCTTCATGCGGAAGGCTTCCGCGTCGCCGCCGACCAGTGCATTGACCGCCTGCAGGGCGAAGGCCTTTTCCTGCGTGGTCAGTTCGGTCGGGTCGGGCACATCGCGTCCGAGCCTTTCCGCCAACCGCGCCACAAGATCGGTAAAGCCCGCCTCGCCGGCGAGTGCCAGGAGCCCCGCCGTGTCGCGCAGCGGCGTCTGGTAATAGTCACCGCTATTGGCATAATCGAGCGCCGCCTCGGCCGCCTCAAACGCACTGACCGCACGCGCCTTGTCGCCTAGCAGAGCGAGACCTGCCGCAAGATGTCCACGGGCCAGCGGGCTTTCGATCGCATCAAGTTCGCGGTCATGCAGATAGCGCAGGCGCGAAATGTCCGCCTTGCCGGCCTTGGCCAGCACATACAGCGAATAGGCCGAGGCGCGCTGCATCATTTTCTTCTGCGTGTCCGTGTGCCAGCGGCTTTCATAGACATCGGTTTCATAGCCATAGACCCGCCAGGCATCGCCGCTTGCGACATTGCGCAGCGCTCCATAAGCCAGGTCGAGAGCTTCATATGGCACCGAATAGCCGGCCGCTTTTGCCCGATAGAGGAAATCAACCGTATAGGCCCCGAGCCAGGGCGAGGCGTTGCGGTCGCCTTCGCGCCACAGCCCGAACGCGCCGTCCGCGCTCTGGCGATTGAGAATCCGCGTCACCGCTTCCTGCACCTGCTGGCGGGCATCGCCGCGTTCACCCTCAGCGCCCAGAGCGACCAGCTGCTCGGCATAGATCAGCGGCATCGCCCGGCTGATCGTCTGTTCGGTGCAGCCATAGGGGTAGCGCGACAGCGAGGCATAAAGCGCGCCCTCGTCCAGCGGCAGGGCGGAGAAACTCACCGTCATCCCGATCGATCCCGGCACAAGACCCTCGGTGAGATCGGGCGCAAGCGCATAGGTTTCGCCCGGTGCCATCATCGACGTGCTGACCCGTGTCACCGGCAGATAGGGCGAGCGCGTCTCGATCAGATATTCATGATCGACCGCATAATTTCCCGGCCCGTCGACATTCAGGCGCATGCGCGAAATGCCCGGACGCTTCGCGCTCACGCGGATCGGGACATCTGCGCGTGCTCCCTCGGGCAACTGGCGGGAAATCTCGCCGCCGGCAACTTCCACCGGCCCGGCCGAAACCAGCGTGGCACCAAACTCGCCCGCGTCCAGCTCGACATTGTCGATACTGGCGGTCACCACCGCCTCATCGCCAGGCGCAAGGAAGCGCGGCAGGATCAGCTCCGCCGGTGCCTGATCGCGCACGGTCAGCGGCCTTGATGCTGCACCCAGCCCGTCCCTTGACCAAGCCACTGCCATCAGGCGCAATTCGCCATTGAAGTCCGGCATGTCGAAACGCACCTTTGCGGTTCGAGCGCGCCCGACATCGACCACGCCGGAGAACAGCGCCACCGTTTTTGTCGGCACCACGCTCAGCCCCTCACCGCCCAGCTGGTCACCGCCCGAGCGGACATCTGCCGGAAGCCCGAGATTGGGATTGAGCAGGCGGCCATAATCATCAAACAGTTCGATGCCGAGCGCTTTCTTGCCGAAATAATACGCGACCGGATCGGGGCTTGCGAATTTGGTCAGGTTGAGGATGCCCTCATCGACAGCGGCAAGCGTCAGATAGACTGGCTCGCGCGGGCCGCCCTCAATTTCGACCTCGATCAGCTGCTCTCGACGCGGGCGCACGGTCTCGGGCGCTGAAATGTTCAGCTTGAAGGTGCGTTCTGCCATGTCCGCAGGCGCATAGGCGACACCCACAGCGCGCCGCGGCCGGGCATCGAGAACCGGATCGCGATTGGTGAACACCGTCACCATGATATACGCGCCTTCGCCCCAATCGGCTGTCACCGGCAGCGTCACTCGCGTGCCCTGCGCCGTGACCACCCGGGTTTCCACTGACAGGATCCTGTCGGTGGCGACGACAATCTGCGCATCGCCATCATAGGGTGGCACGATCGTCACTTCGGCGGTGCCTCCCGGTCGGACATTGTCACCCGCAACCGAGACCTGAACCCTGTCAGGGGCCTCAACACCGTCATCGGAAACACTGCCGCCCCAGCCGACATAGAAGCTGCGGCTGGCCTCCGCACCGTCCGGTCCGGTGACGATCAACTCATGCTCGCCCCAGTCCAGACCCTCCACGCGGATTGAAGCGGTTGCGCCAGCCTCGGTCTGCGTGACACCTTCATTCACCGTCGCAACACTGCGCGAGCGCCGCCAGCGCCAGCGATCACCGTCACGATACCAGTCGTAATGAAAATCGATCTGCAGCAGTTTCCAGTTCAGCTCAGCCGCCTTTGCCAGACCATCCGCGCCCACGGCCGCAATCTCGAACACGGCGGGTGCCTCGCCACCCGGCCGGCCCTCGAAGGCTTGTTTCGTGCCGAGATAGAGATCACGCGGACGGTAGGGAATGCGCACGCTTTCCGATACCGCACGTCCACCCGGCTCCTCGACGCTGATCACCGTGTTCAGCCGCAGCGGACGATCCGCTTGCAGACCGTTCTTACCCGGTTCGATCCGGACAAGCGCCTCACCCGCGCCATCCGTGGTCGCCAGCGGCATTTCGATCAGGCGTTCGCGGAACGCTCCGTCATGGCGACCAAAGGCGAAACCATCAAAAGCTTCAAACGGGCTTGGGTCCGGCTCGACCCGCGCGCGCGCCTCGACCTTGAGGCCAGCGCCGGGCGCGCCATAGAGAAAGCGCGAACGCACCGCCACGGTCCGGGTCTCGCCGGCGCGCACTGGCGTTGCTTCATCGGTTTCCAGTTCGACGCCAATTCTTTGCGGCACGAAGTCCTCAACGGCAAAGCCGAGATTTCCGGCCGCTCCCATTCCGTCGATTTCCAGCACAGCGCGCCATTGACCGCGCGCGGCATCCCCGGCAAGCACATAGTCAAGCGCCACTGCGCCGCGCTCGGAAGCGGAGAAACGCAGCTCGCCGGCCTCCATGCCATTGGGTCGATAGACTTTCAGCGCACCGGCACGATCAGTGATCATTGCCCCGGAGCGGTCTCGCAGCATGGCGGTGATGTGCACGGTTTCGCCGGGCCGGTAGATGCCGCGCTCAGTATAGACGTAGCCGTCCACCGGGCCGGGGGTCTGGCGACCGCCGGTGTTGAGCTCTGACAGGTCAACCGGCGCGCGCGTCAGGTCGAGCACCGCGAGGTCACCGCGTGCGCCATAGGCCAGCACCAGTTTCGGCGCTGTATTGCCCTGCCCTGACAGGATCGGATTGCCAAAGGCCACCCGCCCTTCCGCGTCGCTTTTCGCACTCGCCAGCACTTCATTGTTCTGGGCGATCAGTTCCACACGCGCATCGACAACTTCCTGACCATCGCGCAGCGAGCGCAGGGTCAGGTCAAGACCATGCTCACCGCGATACCCGGTCAGGGCAAGATTGGTCAGCATGATCCAGCGTTTGGCCGAAGCCGGCTGGCCCGAATCGCCGATGCGTTCGGCCGTATTCTCGACCGAGACGAAATAAGCGCCCGGCCGCAGCTCTCCGATCACATCAGGCAGCGGGAAAACCGTGACCACAGCCGCATTGCGCTGATTGGCAATCGCCATTGTGCCGGTCCAAAGCTGCTCGCCAACATCGTCAGCGCTCTCGTCATTATAGAGATAGCCATAGCCGCCATCGCTGACGGTGATGCCCTGACTGATCGACTTGTCATACAGCACGCGGTCAGGGACGTAGGACACCGACACGCGCACCTCATCGACATTGACGGTTTCGACCGGCAATCCGTCGGCCTCCTCGCGCGGAAGGATCACGCCGCTGCCCTCGAACCCGACATAGGGCGGGCGGTCGGCGAAATCGATCGGCACTTCCTCCTCGCGGCTGAGCGCCAGTCCGCCCGCACCTGGCAGGCCTGACTTCAGGATCGCGGTGCGCTGGTCACCAAATCCAAGACCGCCCACGCAAAGTTCGCGCCCCTCAACGCTGAGTGCGGCGCGCAGGGACGGACGAAATTCAACAAAGGTGGAGTAATCGACGTTCTCATCAAGCGGGCGGGAAAACACGAAACAGGCCTTTGGTGTCTCGCTGCTGACGTCGATATGATAGCGGAAATAGGCGAATTCCGCTTCATTTTCAGCTGCTGCACGCTCGCGCAAGCGCTCGCGCCGCTCCGCTGCCACCTGATCGCGCCGTGATCGCTCAACCGGATCACCCTGGCTGATCATTTCGTCGGTTGCAGGCGACGGATCCTGACCGCCCCCGCCGCCGCAAGCCGCCAGAATTGCGGTCAGTCCCGCAACCAACAGCCCTCGCATCCGACCGGTGCGCATGATCATGACGTTCCTCCATCCGTCGATTCCTTCACATCATGGCACGCCTTGCTCACGGCGGAAACAGGGACGAATTGTGCCGAAAGCAAGAAATTCGCGACGCGCGCAAGCTGTGGCAGAAGTTTTACAGCCGATTTTCACGTCAGGGGCGAATCTGTTGCAGTCCAATGCTGAATGTCAGCGCCCATGCAAGCCTAGCCCGCGCTGCGTCGTCAACTGACGGCATCGCCATCGTCTTCATCAATCGCACTGTCGAGTTCCGTGTCAAACAGCTCCCGGATCTGTTCGAGTGCGTCATCCATGTCGCGCGCGCGCCCGGACTGGACAAATGCACGGGCGAACTGACGCGCAAGCCCGGCGAGAAACCCGCCCACTTCATCAGCACCATTGAAAAAGCCCGGATCGAGCATCACCGTGAGCTCACCGTCCTGACCGGGAAAGGCAACGAGAAAAGGCTGGAGATTGTCTTCAGACCGCATCGGGGCCCTCCCTGTCGCGGGTTTCGGCGCGCTGGACAAGGGCCTCGATCCGCGCGGCGGCATCGATCAGCGCACTGGCAGCACGCTTTTCGATCTCCGCGCTGGCCGCGCCCGGTCGCCTTGCGGCATGCAGTTCATCAAGCAGCGACAGCGCTGCGACCAGAAACAACCGCTCATCCCCGATATCGCCAACCGCATCAGATATCCGCCCGATACGACCATCAAGTTCGCGCGACAGGGTGACAAGGCGCTGCTCCTGTCCCGGCGCGCAGGCAATGGAATAGGCGCGTCCACGAAGACTGATCTCGGCCTTGGCCATCGGCTTGCTACTCCTCCTCGCGCGCCAGCGCGGCGCGCACCTCCTCGATCGCCGATCCAAGCGCGGCAGAGGCTTCATCGGCCAGTTCCTGAAGCGCCGTTTCGCGGGCCAGCGCGGCATCGAGTTCCTCGGCGAGGCGGGCGCGATCTGCGATCATCAGATCCTGTTCACGTGCCGCCAGCGCAGGGTCGCCGACCTGCTCGAACAGCGTATCAAGCGCTCCTTCCAATCGGGAAAGCGCCCGCTTCAGTCTCTCGCCAGCCATATCGATCGGGTCCATGAATTTTTCCTAAACCCTGCGCGCGTTCGCGCCAAGCCGCTTGACGCGGCGCGTTGGCTTCGCCATCCCGCCATCAGGATGTGAAAAGGCGAGAAATGACAATCTTTCATAAAGACATGGCAAACGCCATCCGCGCGCTTTCGATGGATGCTGTCGAAGCTGCACAGTCGGGCCATGTCGGCCTGCCCCTCGGAATGGCCGATGTCGCCACGGTTCTGTTCACCCGGCATCTGAAATATGATTCGGCCATGCCCGACTGGCCGGACCGCGACCGGTTCGTCCTGTCGGCCGGACACGGCTCGATGCTGCTCTATTCGCTGCTGTTCCTGACCGGATACGACAGCGTCAGCCTTGAAGATATCCGGGCTTTCCGCCAACTCGGCAGGCCGACGCCGGGCCATCCGGAAAACTTCATGACCGCCGGTGTCGAGACCACCACTGGCCCGCTCGGTCAGGGCATTGCCACAGCCGTCGGCATGACGATTGCCGAGCGTCACCTGAGCGCGGTTCATGGCGATGATCTTGTTGATCACCGCACCTGGGTCATTGCCGGGGATGGCTGCCTGATGGAAGGCGTCAGCCAGGAAGCGATCACGCTGGCCGGGCACATGAAACTGTCGAAACTGATCGTGCTGTTCGACGACAACCGCGTTACGATCGATGGCTCAACCGACCTGTCCGACACGACCGACCAGCTGGCGCGTTTTGAGTCGGCTGGCTGGGCCGTGCGCGCAATTGACGGTCATGATCGCGAAGCGATTGATGCTGCGATGGACTGGGCCAACACTCAGGATCGCCCGGCAATGATCGCCTGCCGCACCCGTATCGGCTATGGCGCACCAACCATTGAAGGCACAGGCAAGGCCCATGGCGGCCCTTATGGCGCTGCAGAAATCGCGGGTATCCGGGAAAATATCGGCTGGCCGCACCCGCCATTCGAAGTGCCCGCAAACGTGCTCGACGCCTGGCGCGAGGCCGGACGCAACGGTCAGGCCAACCGGCTGGAATGGGAAGCTCGCCTGCAGGCCTCACCCAATGGCACCCGCCTGCTGAACGCGCTCGAAGACCCCCTGCCCGCCAATCTTTCGGGCATTATCGAAGCGCACAAGAAAGCGGTGATCGAAAGCGGCAAGGATGACGCCACACGCAAATGGTCTGGCGCGGTTCTGGAGCCGCTGACTTCTGCGATCCCGGAAATGATCGGCGGCTCGGCCGACCTTTCAGGCTCCAACAACACCAAGACCGCTGTGACCGATCCGCTGACACCGGACAACTGGGCCGGGCGCTATATTCATTACGGTGTGCGCGAGCACGCCATGGCGGCTGCGATGAACGGAATGGCGCTGCATGGCGGCATCATCCCCTATTCCGGCACATTCCTCGTTTTTGCCGACTATTCACGCGCCGCCATCCGCATCGGCGCGCTGATGGGCCTGCGGGTGATTCATGTGATGACACACGACTCCATCGGCCTTGGCGAGGACGGGCCGACCCACCAGCCGGTCGAACATGTCGCCTCGCTGCGGGCAATGCCGAATATGGCGGTGTTTCGTCCCTGCGACGGGGTTGAGACAGCCGAATGCTGGGAGTTGGCCCTGCGCCGCACGGATGGCCCCTCGACAATGGCACTGACCCGCCAGACCGTCGCCAGCGCTCGCAAGACCCATCAGGCCGAGAACCTGTCAGCGCGTGGCGCTTATGTCATCTCTCCTGCCGAAGCGGACGAAAAGGCGCTGATCATCGCCACCGGCTCGGAGGTTGAGATCGCCCTCGCGGCGCAGGCCCTGCTGGCTCAGGACGGCATCGGCGCGCGGGTGGTCTCGATGCCGTGCATGGACGTGTTCGACCAGCAGCCCGGATCGGTCCACGCACAGGTGCTTGGCCCGGACACGCTGGCCCGCGTCGCGGTGGAAGCGGGCGTCCGGTTCGGCTGGGACCGTTGGATCGGTGCCGATGGCGGCTTTGTCGGAATGGACAGTTTCGGCGCAAGCGCACCCTACAAGGAGCTCTATCGTCATTTTGGCATCACGCCGGAGGCGGTGGTGGACGCGGTTCGCGACAGGCTCTGAACCTCATCCGCGACCTGTGGCCCGGCCCCCTACGCGTCGAATGTTTCGTAGCGCTTGCGCATGTCAGCCAGGCCTTATGCGATGATTTCGCCGAGGATGTCGGGGTCCACATCTGTGAGCTTGTTGACATAGAGGCACGACTTGCCGAGCCGGTATTTGCCCAGCCTTGACAGCGATTCGGCAAGATCGCTGTATCCAGGCATGATATAAAGGGTGAGTGCGGTCTTGCGCGGCGAAAAGCCGGTCAGGAGCGACTCACCCTCCCGTCCGCTGTCATAACGGTAACGATAGCGGCCATAGCCGACGATGGACGGCCCCCACATCTGCGGCGCAAGCAGTGTGACCGTGTTGAACAGTTCCAGCAGTGCCAGCCCGTCGCGGCGCCGGCGCTCGGGCTCGACGGTTTCGAGGAAGTCGCGCGGGTCCTCTCCGGTCGGCATCGTCTTGTTGTTTGCCCTGGCCATGACACTTTTTCCCTGACATCAGCTTGCCGGCAACTCCACCACGAATTTCGCCCCGCCTTCCGGACGGTTCTGCGCAATCACGCTGCCGCGATGGCTTTCGACGAGCTGGCGCACGATCGACAGGCCAAGGCCGGAATTGTTGCCGATGGCCACGCCTGTTGGACGGTCGGTGTAAAAGCGGTTGAAGATCGTCTCCAGCTTGTCGGGCAGAATGCCCGGACCGTTGTCTTCAACCCGCGACGGAAGCGCGGTAGATGTCGTCAATCGCAGCGCCGAGAACGGCGTTGAATTCGTCATCGCTCTGGTGGATCGAAAGCCCTTCCGACAGGCCGCGCGAAAAGCTCGCAATCATCCCGTGATTTTGCGCAAGCATGACATTGGAATCATCACGCGAATAGCCGCCCGAAAGTGCAACCACCCGCATCGCACGCGGATGCTCGATAGCCGGAAGATAATGATTTGCGGTTTCCGGCAATGAGACTTTCAGCATCACCTGCTGATCGTCCGCAAGCGCGTCGAGCCCCTTGATCAGTTCTTCAAGAAGTATGTCTTCGGCCTGCGCCTTGTCCGCAATGGTGATGTTGATTTCCGGTTCCAGGATCGGCACGAGGCCATTGGCGATGATCTGCTGGCCAACCTCGAATTGCTGGATGACATTCGCGGCGATACCGGCGCGATTGGCAGCATTGATCGTGGAACGCATCTTGGTGCCAAAAATGCCATGCCCGCGGGCTTTGTCACACAGTGCATCAAGCTGTGGCATCGGCTTCATCATCTGAACCCCGTCAACCTCGTCCTCAAGCCCCTTGTCAACCTTCAGGAAGGGAACGATGGCGCACTTTTCCCAAAGATACTGAGCCGTCGGAATGCCATCGACCAACCCGTCCATGGTGCGCTCGAACAGGATTGCGCCGATGACCTTGTCACCGGAAAAGGCTGGCGATTTGATGATCCGGGTCCGCATCTGATGGATCAGTGCAAACATCTCCGCATCATCGGCCCAGCTGCCATCGGCGATACCATAATTGCGCAAGGCCCGTGGCGTTGAACCGCCAGACTGGTCAAGTGCAGCGATAAAACCATCGTTTTCGGCCATCTGCCGAGCCATTTCGATATGTGTCTTCATTCGTGTCCCCTGTCCGACCCTGATCTGTCTATTTGCGAAGCGCTTCGACGCCCGGAAGCAGCTTGCCTTCCATCCATTCAAGAAACGCGCCGCCCGCCGTGCTGACAAAGGTAAAATCACCTGCCGCGCCTGCATGGTTGAGCGCTGCGACCGTATCACCGCCGCCAGCGACCGCGACCAGCCGTCCGGCCTTTGCCCGCGCGCCAGCCGCCTGCGCCGCGGCCACGGTCGCCTTGTCGAAGGGCGTGATCTCGAACGCACCGAGCGGACCGTTCCAGACCAGCGTCCTTGCTGCATCCATTGCCGTTGCAAGGATCGCAACGCTCTGCTCGCCGGCATCAAGGATCATGTCATCCTCGCCAACTTCATCGAGCCCGCAGGTGCGGCTGCGCGCATTGGCGGCAAATTCCTGCGCAACCACCACATCGCGCGGCAGGATGATATCGCAGCCCGCAGCCTTAGCATTGGCTTCGATCTGCCGGGCGGTATCGGCCAGGTCATGCTCGCAAAGCGACTTGCCGACACTGTGTCCGCGCGCAGCCAGAAAGGTGTTGGCCATGCCCCCGCCGATCGCCAGGGCGTCCACTTTCGAGACAAGATTCCTGAGCAGGTCGATCTTGGATGAAACTTTTGCCCCGCCAACCACCGCCAGCACCGGGCGCTGAGGCGTGCCAAGCGCGGCCTGCAAGGCGAGGAGTTCCGCTTCCATCTGTTTGCCCGCAAAAGCCGGCAGACGCTCGGCCAGACCGACGGTCGAAACATGCGCGCGATGGGCCGCAGAGAAGGCATCATTCACGAAGATATCGCCGAGCCTCGCCATCTCGTCTGCCAGCGCGGCATCATTTTTCTCCTCGCCAGCATGAAAGCGCGTATTTTCAAGCAGGATCACGCCAGCTGGCGGCAGGGCGGCGATTGCCCCGGCCGCCGCCGTGCCGACGCAGTCGCCGACAAAGCCAACCGGGCTGCCGAGTGCCTGCGAGAAAGCCATCGCCACAGGGGCAAGGCTCATATCGGGGTTGCGCTCACCTTTCGGGCGGCCAAAATGCGCCAGCAGGGCGACTTTCGCTCCGGCCGTGCGCAGACTCTGCACGGTTTCAACCGCCGCTGTCAGCCGGGTCGCGTCGGTCACGCGCCCGCCCTCCATCGGCACATTGAAATCGACACGGACCAGCGCCGTCTTGCCCGTCAGGTCGCCGGCATCCTCGATACGTTTGAAATCGGTCATTTTTCAGTTTCTGCCATTCTGAATTGGGATGGGATATTTCTGCCTCGCCAGATTGAAACCTTTCTCGAAATGCTTCCGCGCAAACAAAAAGAATGGTGACCTTTCATCAAAAATGAATATTGGAAGGGAATCATTAGAATCAGCAACAAATGGAGTAAAGAAGCCCGTCGTGTCAGACAAAATAAACCGGCCTGCGGGTATAGACTCCGAAAGGCGAATTTCGCAACTGAAATTCTCGAATCTCGCCGAAAGCTCCAGGATTGTTCCGATCGAATCATTCACCAAATCGTGATGGTCGCCCGTAAACTGAAAGAAATTGGAATTTCCCAAAAAATTATACAGATAATCCTGCAATGCAGCGATATAATCATCGCTTGGATCATCGTTCAAAAGAACAGAATCCAGAAACAAAAATCGACTTCGAACTGACTGTTCAGGGTTTTTCTCAAGCAGCTCTTCCAGCGCCGGCTTGATGGTTTGTTTTAAAGAAAAACCCCCATTTATGTACCAAAAGTCAAGGTTTCGGGTTAATCCCTTGCGTAGATTGGATCCAAGCTTCTCGGCCTTGATCTGCTTGATGAAATGAGGCTCTAGCTTGCTGATATAGGTCGCCTTGTTTTGACCTATCTCATCCCTGATACCATCGAGAATGTCTAGCCCCGCAAAGGCACCATATATACTTCGGTGGCTAACGGTCGAAAGCCAGTCTGGGAGTGATTTCGGGTCGGTTTCGTCAACAATTATCCCAACGATCTTTATAAGATTAGCATCTATATTTCGCCGTGAGATCGCGTAATCGAATTCCCGGCGCGGCCAATCCTTTTGGAGTGAATGCTTAGAGATGAGGAAGAGAAAATATTCCGAATTGTCAATCGCGGTCGTGAACTTATGATTTAGCTTATCCTTTTCCAAAGGCTCAGACGCAGCAACATGATCAACATCGAACCAGGAATGTATGTTGTGGCTCCTCAAATAGCCCCTTAGCAGGCGGGCGATATGCTTGTCTTCGCTCGCGTGACTCAGGAAAGCGTCATATAATGCCAAAACCTGTCCCCCAACCTAGGCCGATCTCTAGAGCAGTGTGCCCATATGCACAGCGGTGTCACTCATCCGGGTCGCAAAACCCCATTCATTGTCATACCAGGACAGAACCCGGACCATGCTGCCTTCGATCACCTGGGTCTGATCGAGCGCGTAGGTCGAGCTGGCCGGATTGTGATTGAAATCCGACGACACCAGCGGCGCATCGGTATATTCAAGCACGCCCTTCATCGGGCCATCGGCAGCCGCAACAATCGCTGCGTTGATTTCCTCGGCGCTGGTCGCCTTGCCGGCATCGAACACCAGATCGATCATCGAGACATTCGGAGTTGGCACGCGCACAGCCGAACCATCCAGCTTGCCGACCAGTTCCGGAAGGACCAGACCAACCGCCTTGGCCGCACCGGTCGAAGTTGGAATGATCGAATTGGCGGCAGCGCGCGCGCGATAGAGATCCTTGTGCATCCGGTCGAGCGTCGGCTGGTCGCCGGTATAGGAGTGAACCGTGGTCATGTAGCCACGCGTGATGCCAACCGTGTCGTTTAGCACCTTGGCGACCGGGGCCAGACAATTGGTTGTACAAGATGCGTTGGAGACAACCACATCATCCGCCATCAGCGATGTGTGATTAACACCGTAAACGATGGTCTTGTCAGCGCCAGATGCTGGCGCAGAAACCAGTACGCGGCGCGCGCCGGCCTCCAGATGCATCGCAGCCTGGTCGCGGCTGGTGAAGATGCCGGTGCATTCCATTGCGACATCGACATCCATTTCCTTGTGCGGCAGCTCTTTCGGGTCACGCACAGAGGTGCACAGGAACGTGCGTTTGCCGACGCGGATCTGGTTGCCGTCCACCTCGACCGTCTCTGCCAGCTTCCCATGCACCGAATCATACTGAAGCAGGTGCGCATTGGTTGCCACCGGCCCAAGATCATTGATCGCAACCACTTCAATATCGTTGCGGTCATGCTCGATGATCGAGCGCAGCACCAGCCGTCCGATACGGCCAAACCCATTGATTGCGACGCGAACGGCCATGGGAGATTCCTCGTATGAGAGTTTCGGTTCCGGTTGTCCCAGCGGTTTAAACCTGCTTTGCGCCAAGGTCCAGACGGGCGCTTGCTAGCTTTGTGCGCGAAGGGATTATTGTCGCCGAATGCAAGTGTCGGGCCGGGTTCAGTCCCTGCCCTGCGGGTCGAGCACAAAGCCACCGCGCCGCGTGAGTGCGCGCCCCGCCAGATATAAGAGCAGGCCGATTGGCCCGAGAAGGAAGCAGCCCAGTTGTCCGGGCACCCGAACCCAGTGCGCAACCGCACGCTGCAGCGCATCGCGGCCAATCCAAGCGCCAACGAAGAGGTCGAAAACGAGATAATGCGTCCAGCCGGTCAGCAGGCCGGCCGGAGTGTCAAAAACCCGCATGACAGCTTCAAGTGAACCAAAGCCCGAGCCCTCGGCTCCTTCTCCAAGGATCAGCGCGCGCGAAATGAACGCGATATAGATCACGCCGAACACAACAGGATAGAGCCCGGAATGGACCAGCTGCCGCGTCAGACGTGAGGATGGCAGGAAGATCAGCAAAAACCAGGCCGGCAGAACCAGGCCATTGATGGCCAGATAGAGGTCAGCGTCGCTCAACATCTGCGATCTCCCTGTTGTCGCTGCTTGTGTTTATAAGTGGCTGGCCAGCGAAGTCGACACAGCGCCGCGCGCCGCCGGGCTGGAACCTCTCGAAAAAGTGTACGCGCCGGCGCAGCTGCGATCGAGGCATATAACACGCCCGCAGGAATCAGCCATGCCCTGACAGTCTGCACGATATTCGCAACTCATGACTGGTGTTCGCAATGCACTTTTTCTGCTACGTCTCGCCCGCCATCGGTGGAGCGTTCAGCGCGTTTCGTTTGCAAAAATCCGCGCGTTGAGTTCAACAGCTTTATTTCGCCCGGGGAATGAAGGGCGTTGACGTATGAACCGGCGTGCTTATTTTCGCGCGGAGTCGAACGAGGGGGGTGAACCCATGACGGATTATATTGGTTACGAGGCCCTCACTCATGCCGCAATGCGCGGCGTGGTGCGCGAGGCGCTGAGGTTGGCCGAACCAACCGGACAAATTCCCGGCGACCACCATTTCTACATATCTTTCCGCACGCGCGCGCCCGGCGTCGCGATTGCTGACTATCTAATCGAACGGTTTCCTGAAGACATGACGATTGTCGTGCAGCACCAGTTCTGGGACCTTGAGGTGCACGAGACACATTTCGAGATCATCCTGAAGTTTTCAGGTGTGCCGCAGCATCTGCGCATTCCGTTCGCCGCCATCACCCGTTTTGTTGACCCGTCCGTCAATTTCGGTCTTAGCTTCGAACAGGCGAAGATCACCGATGATGGCAACGTGATTGGCCCGGTGGTCAAACAGGCCGCCGGCGGTGAAACCGCTGTCTCCGAAGCCAAACCCACGGCCGACAATCAGGGCACCGTGGTCAGCATCGACGCTTTCCGGCGCAAATAGACGTTGACCGCCACGCCATGAGTGAACGCGACGATCCGAAACTGCGCCTCAGCGATGCGGACATGCTGGCACGTTTCCAGAACTCGAAAAAGCGCCCGCCCTGCTCAGACGCGCTGGGAATGCGACTTGAATCTGTTGATCAGGACGCTCAGACCCTGATCATGTCCTTTCAGGTTCCAGCCGATTTCGCAAACCAGACCGGGACAATACAGGGCGGCTTCATTTGTGCCATGTTGGACGAGGCGATGAGCACCTGTATTGTGGTGGCATCAAACGTCACGATGAATGCGCCAACACTGGAGATGAAGACAAGCTATCTGCGGCCACTTTTCCCTGGCGCGGCCACCGTGAAAGCAAGGATTGTGCGGCTTGGCCGCAGTGTTTGTTTCATGGAGGCGGACTGCTTCGACCCAAACGGTGATCTCGTCGCACGCGCAAGTGCCACGGGAACTCCAAAACTGTTCAAACGGATGGTCTGAAGCGTCTGTTCAACACGTCCGGCGCTATCGCCTCCCAGCCAGACCGCCAAAAAGGGAGCACGTCGAGCCATGCCAAGCATCACTGCGAACTGCCCCGATTCCTGGCATATCCAGACCAAACGTGTCGGCGAGGAGGGTTTGCCGCTACTGCTCATCGACAATGCGGTGCGCGAACCTGACGTGCTTGCCCTGACCGCCCGTCAGCTTGCATTCAAACCGATTGCTCCAAGCTATCCAGGGATCCGCGCTGTGGTCCCGAACGCCTATCTCCATGAGGTGATGCCGGGACTGCTTGGCCTGCTGCGCGATGTTTTCGGTTATCGCCATGGAGCGGCGCTTCAGGAGTGCTTCTTCTCGCTGGTCACAACCAGGCCGGAAGCCCTCACGCCAATGCAGCGCCTGCCTCATTTCGATGGGGTCGGAGACGAAAAGGTTGCAGTCTTGCACTATCTTTGCGGGCCGGAAATGGGAGGCACGCATTTCTTCCGGCACCGCTCTACGGGGTATGAAAGCGTAACGAGTAAGCGTTTTGCGACCTACAAGACGACCGTAGAGGCAGAGGTCGATCGCGATGGCCTTCCTCCGCAGCGCTATCCAACAGCGTCCGGGACATTGTTCGAGTGCATCGCTTCAATACCGGCCGTATACAACCGAATTGTTGCCTATCGTGGGATCGCTTTGCACTCCATTGGCATTCCCGATGATTTCAGCTTCGCGCCGACACCCGAGAGTGGGCGACTGACCGTCAACACGTTTCTAAGGCCGGCACCACCAGCCTGAAATCGCCTCGCAGAGCGCCTCGACCATTCCGATGCCTTTCAAGCGGCTTGACTGAATTGGGCGGCTCTCCCCCAATTCAGGTCTGGCTTCTCATGCCTGGCTTTTGGCTGGCGATGCCTTCAACACCAGCAGCAGACCAGCGATCAGAGCATAATTCACCAGGCCGTATATGATTGCAACGATCGCCAGCTCTGGCCACTGTAACAGGGTTGCCCCGACAAATATCGCCAGGACAGTGTTCTGAAC
The DNA here is from genome assembly GCA_964442925.1 of uncultured Hyphomonadaceae bacterium. GTDB lineage: Bacteria > Pseudomonadota > Alphaproteobacteria > Caulobacterales > Hyphomonadaceae > UBA5336. Next base: position 6,657 of record CAYUEM010000002.1, on the reverse strand, counting down.
GCCGACTTCGACAGCATACGTCACGCGATCGCGGCGCGAAAGCTGCAACAGCTTCGGCAGGAAATAGGCTGACAACTGCAAGATCAGCGACAGGGCCAGGGCGGCGAGGGTCACCGGAACCGCCATTTCCGACAATGTCTCGCCGCCGACATTGTGAATGCTGACACCAATGATCAGCACGAACAGTGCGATCGTGATGGTCCTGAAGACTGTCTCAGCCCTCCCGGCCAGCGTCGGGGCGACCCTTCGCACACCCATGCCGATCATCAGGGGCAAGATCATGTACAGAAAAAGCTGTTTGATAACTTGCTGGAAGGAGATCGAAACAACACGGTCTTCGAGCCCATAGCGCTCCAATCCGAACTGAATCCAGAACGGCAGGGTGACGAGGATGAGAACGCTTGAAAATGCCGTGAGCATCACCGATAGGGCAACCTCTCCCTTGACAGCGAAAATGATCGCATTCGAAGACGTTCCCCCCGGACAGGCCGCTATCAGGATCAAACCCATGGCAATCACGGGCGCCAGGTTTATCACGCTGACAAATGCGAATGCGATCAGGGGCAGAAAGACCAATTGTCCGAACACGCCGACGAGAACGCGCTTGGGGGCTTTGACCACGTCGAGAAAGGCCCCCGGAGTCAGCGTCAGGCCCATCCCGAAAGCAACGATCAGGATGACGACGGGAAACAGAATTTCGACAGAAAACTGATAGAATGTCATGATGATTGATGCCCTTGCTTTCCGGACAGGGTTTTATGTCGCCGCTGTTCAGATGTGTTTGGAAATTGACTTCGCGATGTGTTCGATTCTTTTCATATCCAGTCCGGCAATGTTGATCCTTCCCGATGCAGGCAGGTAAATGGCATCATCGCGTGCAAGTGCGGTCACACCGCTTTGCGTGATCGGCAGCAGCGAAAACATGCCGCTGTGTGATGCAATCGCTGCATAGCGGTCATCTTCGCAGTATCGGGTGAGATGTTCGGAGAAGACCTGTCTTGCCGAGTTGATGTGCTCGGTCATGGCAGACAATTCGGCACGCCATTGTGCGTTGAGATCGCTGTCCCCCAGAATCGTGGCGACGATCGCGGCACCATGCGCAGGCGGCATCGAATAGGTTCGACGGGCAATTTCGCTGACATGCTGTCCGGCAATGTCTGCAATCTGCCGGCTCGGCGCTCTCAACAGGAAGCATCCCGCGCGTTCCCGGTACAAAGCGAAATTTTTCGAGCAGGAGTATGCAATCATTGCCAGGCTCACACTGTTGAGAAACCCGCGCACACCAATCAGGTCCGTATCGAGATCGATACCAAGCCCGTGATAGGCGATATCCACAATCGGTATGAGAGATTGGCGCTCGCAGAGTGCGCCCAGTTCCTGCCATTGCGCGTTTGTGAAATCCACGCCTGTCGTATTGTGCCCGACGCCTTGAAGGAAAATGCCATCTCCCGGCGATGCCGTTGACAGGCAGGAAATGAGATCGTCAAAAACGAGTTTGCCACCGCGTTGATCGACATAGGGATATTCACGCAATGCGCATTGGCTTGCCCGGACGATGGCCTTGTGGTTTGGCCATGTCGGATCGCTGACCCAGACGGACGCCTGGTCGTTCATGCGCCTGAGCAACTGGACGCTATGGCTCAAGGCACCACATCCGCCGGGCGTCGCAAAGGAAATGTGTGGAAGTTCCTGCGCGCCCGCCTCGCCAAATACCAGGCGGGCGATGCCTTCACAGAATGCGATGTTTCCCCGCATGCCCTCATACGTCTTGGTCATCTGGGTTTCGACAAGCTGCGCCTCAGCGGCTTTGACCGCCGCAAGAACCGGTGTGTTGCCGTTGCGGTCGCGATAGACACCCAGGCTCAGGTCGACCTTGTGGTCACGCAGATCGGATCGCGCCGCCTCCATCACGGATAGCAGCGGATCGGTCGGGCGCGGCGCAAGGTGACCAGCAAAATCGCTCATCGTCGCGTTCCGTCCTCGTGTGGACTGTGATCGGGCGAAGGCCTTTGGCCGGCTGCAAATATGCGTCCCGGATTCAGCGTATTGTTCGGGTCCAGCGCTTGCTTGATCGACCGCATCAGGTTGATGTCGTCGCCTGACCGGCACAAAGACAGGAACTCCCGCTTCAGCACACCGACCCCGTGCTCGCCGGTGATGGCACCACCAAAGTCAGCGGTTTGCTGCAAAAGCGCACGTTCGATCGTCTTGCAATCCTCAGCGGTCGGCGCAGAGACCGCCAGGTGCAGGTTGCCGTCACCGATATGGCCGAACGTCAAGACTTGCGCCTCCGGATGGTCGCGGCTCAGATATTGCCGCGACTGCGCAATGAACGGTTCGATGGCCTTCAGAGGAAAGCTGATGTCCAGTGTTACGGGGTGTTGCAGCGCCCCCAGGATTTCGCCTGTACACTCGCGCCATCGCCAGATCCGGCGTCGGTCTGCTTCCGACTGGCTGATCACCGCATCGGTGATGAGGCCGCGGGCGAGGGCGTCTTCAAGAACCGCCATGAAATCGCCGTCACCGCCCTGCGACCCCGCGACACTATCAATGATGACGATCAGCGGCGGTGTCACAGCAAACAGCGGCGATACACCCGGGATACGCCCGGTCGCAAAACCGGTATAGTCGTCCCATAACACCTCAAAGCTCTCCAGACGCTCACCGACCTTATGCTGAAGCGCAGTCAGAAGGGCGACGACATCACCGAATGTGTTGCACGCACAGGCCGCACAGTCGCGCTTGTCGACCATCGGGCGCAACCGGATGGCAAGACGTGAAATGACCCCTAGCGTTCCCTCTGTCCCGATGAACAGGTGCTTCAGATCATAACCGGCATTGTTTTTGCGCATGCGGTTGAGCCCACCGACCACACTGGCGTTTGCAAGGACCGCCTCGATACCGACGACACTGTCGCGCATCGGGCCGTAGCGCACGACACGATTGCCTCCGGCATTGGTCGCCGCCAGCCCACCCAGCGTGCAGGAGCCACGGGCACCAATATCGATCGGTATCGTCAGCCCTTGCGCATTTGCCGCCTGCTCTGCGGTTTCCAGCACCACACCCGCCTGCGCCACCATGATCATGGCATCAGCGTCGATCTCCTCGATACTTTTCATGCGCGAGGTGTTGAGGGCGACCTCGCCATGTCGCGGTGTTGCCCCGCCTGACAGGCCCGTAAGCCCACCCTGCACCACGACTGACAGGCTCCGGCGATCGGCCGCCTCCAGCATCAGTGACAGTTCCGCCGTCGTCGATGGCTGCAGGACCAGCGGCGGGCAAACCGCCGGAGTTGCGCTCCAGTCGCTGGCATAGGCGTGGTGTCCTGTCACATCGAACGTGATGGCCGCATCGTCGAGGTGACACTCCAGCTCGTCAGTCAGGCCTTGTATCGCAACGTCATTTTCCATCTGTCTGTCTTCGTCGGAGCCGATTGCGGGTGATGCGCTGGACTCATGGGAGGTGAATTGGAAACCGTCGTGATGGCGTGCGGCCTGAGGGTGGCAGCCCGCAGGCCACGGCACCGCGGGCTCAGCCTTGTCGCGAAATCACTTCCCTGTTGTTGTAAATCAGACGTGTCGACCACGGGATCGGATTTCGCAGTGCGTGGTGCGCCATGCAGGCACCTTCTGCCTCGTCGAGAAGCGCCCTGATCCTGTCTTCAGGTTCCGGGCTGTCGATGATGACGTGGGTCTCGACATGCTCGCAGGCCCCCTCGGTCGTATATCCGAGATCACGCATCGTCCCGAGATTGGTCATGAAACGGACGCGCTGTTCCAGGCGCAGCGAGGTCACCTTCACCTTCCGGGCAGTCAGGATGTCGGTCAAATGCGTCATCAGGCAAAATCCGATGCCCGCGACAAAAAATGCAAGCGGCGGCGGGGCGGTATCGTCACCGACGGGCGGTTGCTCGTCGCAATACAGTTTCACCGGGCTGAAGCCGGGAATATTGACTTGCACAACACCTGTTTTCTTCTGCTTTTCGAACGCCTCCGCCACCAGATTGACCTCGAACCTGAGAGGCTCGGGAGGCTTTGCCTTTTTGAAAGGGGCAGGTTCGAACTCTTGTGGTTCAGGCGCCTGCACTGCCAACTCGCCAACACGGTATTGTTTCGTCATGTCGATACCTGCTTTCCTGTCTTATTCGAAGTGCCTTGAAGCGTCTTGCCACCGGTCGGGTCGAGGGTGAAGGGCCATGAATGAGCATCCATGGCCCCGTCGCGCGGATGAAGTGGCCGGAAAGCGGCGACTAGAACCGGGCCCCAATCCTGAAACCGTAAGTGCGGGGCGCGTCGAAGACCCCCTTCTGGCTTGGCCCGCCACCAAATGAAGGCGGTCCGATGACCGCAGTGCCGGCCTGGACAGCCGACAGGATATCCTCATCCTCAAGGTTGTGAACAAAGGCTTCCGCCGAATAGCGCCCGGCCGCATCCTCGTAACGCAAGCTCAGATTTGTCCGTGTAAAGCTGTCGCGCGTGGCGAAAGCGTCATTCTGGATGTTCAGGGCACTCTCTGCTTCATAGTGGACCTGGATCGTCGGCGTCAGCGTCCCGAATTCGGGGATGCGGAATGTGTAAGGTTGGTACAACAGCGTGACGGTGACTTCCGGTGCGAAGACGAGGTCATTGCCACTGAGGTCCTCGACGACCCCGGTTATCGGGTTTTCGATGTTCTGGAAGTCATCGAACTCGGTATTCAGATAGCCGGCAACGATCGACACCAGGCCCCCGTCATACGGAACCGCCTCAAGTTCACCTTCCAGTCCCCAGATTGTCGCTTCGGCGGCGTTTACCGTTTCATTGACAATGGTGCCGTCGGGTTGTGGCGTGACCTGGGCTTGCTGAAGGTCCTCATATTCATAAAGAAACGCTGCGGTATTGAACCGGAGCCGATTGTCTCGCGTGGTGACCTTGGAACCAACCTCATAGGCGGTGATGTTTTCCGGACCGAAGATCCCGACAAACTCGCCACGATTGAAGCCGCCGGCCTTGTAGCCGGTCCCGACCGAGGCATAGGCCAGCACCTGGTCAGTGGCTTTCCAGTCCAGGCCCAGCTTCCAGGTGACCTTGTCAAAGTCTGCTTCCTGCGCCTGCGGCAGGATGGACAGCGGGGGTGGCCCGACCGAATTGATGCGGCGGATGACCTGGTTGCCTTCGGGGCGTTTCTTTTCATCTTCGCTATACCGGATGCCCCCGGTGACGTTCAGAGCATCTGTCAGGGCGAAGCCGAGATTTGCAAATATGCCCAGGCCCTCATTCGTCTGGTTGGGCACGTCGAAGTCGAAGTCGAGCCGGTCGAACGGAACCGTCGGAACGCCGCTGAGCGCTGTTGTGGTTGGAATCTGGATATTGAAGACACTGTCAATGTCCTCTTCGAAAACCATCGCGCCCAGAATCCAGCTGAGACGGTCGTCTGTCGTCGATGTCAGGCGGACCTCGTGCGACACCGCCGTGGAATCGAAGACTTCACCCACGGTGCTATCGACAAGGTCTGTCCCGTCGAGATCCTGAAACAACTCCCGATCATGTTCACGCCAGCCACCGAGATAGACAAACTCGGCAAAATCGAGGTCGTATTTTAGCTCCCACCGAAATGCGGTGTCGTCCTGGGTCCGGAAGGACTGGGCATCAAGGGGAAATTCCTGAGGATCGCTAAGCCCATATTGCGGGTTGGGGTTGCCGGGGAAGTCAATGAAACCCTGGACGCGCCCGACCCCCCGCTTGCGGAAGATCTCTCCGGTCAGCAGGATATCCAGCCGGTCTGTCGGTTCAAACAGGACGTGCAGGCGAGCGGCGGTGTCATCGGCATCGTCTCCGTCTTGCAGGAGAGGCCCATTGTCACGATAGCCATCGCGATCTTCGCTGCTGAAGGCGGCGCGAATGGCCAGCTTGTCTTCGATGATCGGCAGGTTCAGGTGCCCACGCGTGCGCACGAGGTTGAAATTGCCCACTGTCACTTCAGCTGACCCGGAATAGTCATGGTCGGGCTTTTTGCTGACGACGTTGACCACGCCCGATGTCGCATTCTTTCCGTAGAGCGTTCCTTGCGGCCCACGCAGGATCTCGACGCGCTCGAGGTCAAAAAAGTAGGCATTGGCACCGGAAAGGCGGGGGATGCTGACCCCATCGATATGGAATGCCGTCGTCGGATCCGCAGTGTTGCGCGTGTCAGTGCCGGAAACGCCGCGGATGGTGATGAACAGGGAGTCGCGATTGCTGTCCGATGCGATATTGACGTTTGGCGCAATATCGCTGAGCCGCGTGCTGTCCACGACCCCCGCGCGATCAAGCTGGTCTTGCGATACAGCCGACACAGCCAGAGGGGCATCCTGCAGCGATTCCTCGCGTTTGCGCGCCGTTACCGTAACCGTGTCCAGAGTGCGCTTGACGTTGGCGTCGTCCGGCTCGCTTTGCGCCAGCGCGACACCGGTTATCGGGGATAGGCTGATCGATATCGCGATGATTGAGGGGAAAACCACTCTGGCGATCTCGCGTTCAGTGACCCTGTTGATTTTCATGGCGTGCTCCCTGATGAATATATTTTGGCACCAGCCTTAGCATTTTTAGTTGAAACTTCAACTATTTTATTTTTGGCACTCGTGTCTCAGCTCGACTTTGTACGTTCACGCCGCGAAGCAGAGCGCCTGCGCCATGCGTA
>CAYUEM010000001.1:0-43826 GCA_964442925.1 uncultured Hyphomonadaceae bacterium | reverse complement strand
TTGAGGGTGCTCGCTTGGCCCGCCCCGCCCGCGCTGGACAGCGTCGCAATCCTCGTTCGATGCCCGCATCGACCTGCGGTATGCGCCTTGCCAGCACGAACGTGGCGGGCCACCAGCCGACTCAAATTGAACAGGATATGCCCTAGAGGCTGGCAATGGCAGAAGACAACGAAGACAAGGACAACAAGGCATTCGAAGCCAGCGACAAGCGGCGACAGCAGGCGCGCGACGATGGCGATGTCGCCCAGTCGCGCGAGTTGAATGCCCTGTTTCTCCTGTCCGGTGCCCTCGGCGGTCTGTTTGCATTTGAAGTGTGGTTCAAAGACCGGTTTTTCAGCGTCAGCAAAGGTCTGCTTGGTCAGGCCGATCTGATTTCCCGCGACATTTTCGAGAGTGATGCCTCGGCCACCTTCGCGCGTCTGCAGGTTCTGGCGCTGGCCGTTCTGGTGCCGGTGGGTCTGATGGTTCTGGCCGTCCTTGCGAGCCTTGTGTTGCAGCGCGCCATCGTCTTTTCGGCAAAATCGATAACGCCGAAATTTGACAAGGTATCACCGTTCGAGAATATCAAGAAAAAATATGGCGGAAAGGGTTTGACGGATTTTTCCAAAGATGCCGCCAAGATGATTTTCTCCGGGGCGATTGCCGGTCTGTTCCTGCTGAATTTCGCGCGCGAATATTATAATTCGGGTGCCTTGTCGCTCGACGGCTTATACGATTTTACCTTTCGCCAGATCGTTCTTCTCCTTGCCACTTTTATACTTTTTCAGTTTATTCTGGCGATTATAGACTTGCCGTTACAAAGATTTTTTCATGCGCAGAAGCTCCGCATGTCGCGCGAAGAGATGAAGAAGGAACAAAAGGAAAGTGAAGGCGATCCCGATTTCAAACAGGCACGCAAATCCAGAGCCGCAAAGATCTCAAATGGTGAAATGCTCCGAAATGTTGAGGGTGCAAGCCTGATCATGGTGAACCCGGAGCATTATGCCGTCGCCTTGAAGTGGGAACGCGATAGCGCGAATGCCCCGATCTGCGTCGGAAAGGGCACCGATCATCTCGCTGCAAAAATCCGCGATGTCGCCCGCGAGAACAATATTCCGGTCGTTCGCGACCCGCCAACGACGCGGGCGCTCTTCCGTGTTGTCGAGATCGGTGAAGAAATCACGCCGGAATTTTATGCCGCCGTCGCAGCCGCGATACAGTATGTCGAAAGCCTGAAAGCACCGTCATGACAGTCAATGAAGTTTCCGAATTGGTCTGGCTTGCCGAATTGAGGCGCCAGGCGGCTGAGGTGAGACTCGCCAAAGCCATTGCGCAGGTGCGGGCCCTGGAGGCCGAGCTTTCCCTGTTTGAAAAAAGCCAGCAGCAACTCGGCCAGCAGACGGAGTGGGCGCTGATGGCGCTCCGGAACGGCCTGGAGGCCTATCAGGCCAACAGGGTGCAAGCGCTAAAACAGGACATCGCGGCGTGGCGGGAAAGTGTCCAGGCTGCGGAAACGTCATTGAAGCAGGCAATTGTGTCGGAGGCTTTTCTGGCGCAGTGATACCAAGCTGCATGGACCCAAAACCGATCCTTGCAGCGCCGGGCAAGCGCGACTGCGCGTCGGCGCCCCATGCGCCGTAACCGCGGATGAATCTTCATCCGCGCACATTGGTATGAGCCGTCGGTTCAAGCGCAGATCAACCCGTTTTGCGGCCGGTGTCTGCATTCGGGCGGAAACCGCCTTCGCTGAAGATTTCGCCAATCTCCACGTATGGTCGCAAAGCAGCGAATTTCAGCGAAAATTTACCTATTTTTGCGACTTAAAGTAGATGCGCAATCAGGCGCATCTGTGAGAGTGGCGCATGCGTTTCAGAAAGCAACCTTCTGTCCAGCGAATACAGCAAGCTCTGAGCCGGGCTTCGCCGACACCCGTTCAGCCACAAAAAAAACCGACAATCGAGCGGTCGCGGCGGATGCCGACTTTTGCGAGCTGTTTTATCTATTATCCGCTTAACGGATGCGAAAAGGGTGTGGCGCTCGATATCTCGAATACTGGGATCAGGGTGAGATTCAGGCATAAGGTCGTGTTTCCGGACCGGGTCATCGTACACGTGCCCGCGCTAAACTTGCGATGCGAAGCCACAATCGTTCGTCAGGACTATTTTGACGTCGGTTTCGAATTTATGAAAATTCAGAATATCAATTTTGACAGATTAAACGACAATTGAAATTCCCGAAGGCCGGATTTGATTTGATCTTCGCCTTGCGACCGGTAGCTTCAGTGCCAATCAAAACAAATTTTCGCATCAACTGGAAAATTCTGTTTTAACCGTGTTTCGCCCGGCATCCTTGGCCTGGTAAAGCAGTTCATCGGCGCGGCTGATCATATCCTCCGGAGAATCGACATCGTGCATGCAGCTGATACCAAAAGAAGCCGTCAGCCTGGTTATTTCCGCCTTGCTCTTGCGTTCCCGCATCCGCAGCTTGGAATATTTATGTCGGATCTGGGTCATCAGATTGTGAGCGTCGAACGTGGAAATCTCAGGAAGAATGATCGCAAATTCTTCGCCCCCATATCTCGCCACGGTGTCGCCACCTTTGACGTTTTCAACGAGCAGTTTGGCAAACGCCTGCAAGATACTGTCGCCAGCCTGATGGCCATAAGTATCATTGACGCTTTTGAAGTGGTCGAGGTCGGCAAGCACCAGGCACAGGTTATGCCGTTCGTTCATGGCGCGCTCGAAGGCTTCGGCCAGTTTTCGGTTGAAAGCGCGTCTGTTTGCCACGCCTGTCAGGCCATCGCGAAGACTTTCATCGCTGATCTCGGTCAGTCGTTTGGTCAGTTCCTGGATATGGTCGCGTGCTGCCAGCATGCAGTCTTTCAGGGCCTGAGACGAGCCGAGCATTTTCTTGTTCTCGTCCATAAGTCTGTCGAGCAGCTCATTATGGTCACTGCCCGGCTCCTTCAGCGCGCTGGAAATTGAGCCAACCCGATCAGCAAATACGCTGCCTTGCTTGACGCCCTGATCAAAGAATTTGAGCGCTTTGACCATCCCGCGCTCAAGTTCCTGACTGATCTCGGCTTGCTTGGCTTCCCTGTCTTCGGCGGTAAGATATGTTTCGCAAAGCTGATTGATATCATAAGGGCTGATGATGTCGCCGCGCTTTGCTTTCTCGTCTATTTCGGTGATGATTTCGGGGTTGGACCCGGAAACATATGCATACCAAAGCGCGTATGTGTTCGGAAAGGGAGGCGTCGCATGAGCCTTGACCAGCCTGAAAACGTCAAGCGCCAGCGTATAGGGATCAACGACCTGTTCGGCCTCGGGCTCGACCTGCGCTTGGACTGCTGTTGCTGTTGTCATGGCAATAAAACGCTCTTGGGTTGTGTGGAACTCTATCTGAAGTGGAATACAACCAAGTGGTTAATATGGGGTGTTCAGGGCTTCGGCGTTTCGTCAAGGCGCGCTTTGCTCGCGCCTCGCGATGAGACAACCTGATGAAAGCCCGCGCCTTTAACAGGCTGCTGAAAAACCAGGCCACGCAGCTCATCCTTCGAGACGCGGCCTTGCCGGCCGCTCCTCAGGATGAGGAAAACCTGACGACGCTTTTGCAGCAACCCGCCAAAGGATCATCCGCAAAAACAAAGCTGCGCGCAGGTCAGGTCGAGGTCAGTAAACCCGCGCCTTCGGCTCGATATATCCGATATCATTCGACATCGTGAAATCATGGATCGGGCGGTAATCGAGTGTCACCTTTCCGGCAGGATCGATCCAGGCGAGTGTGTGCTTCATCCACTGTTCGTCATCGCGCTCGGAGAAATCCTCGCGCGCATGAGCGCCACGGCTTTCCTCGCGATTGGCCGCTGAGTTGACTGTGACAGCAGCCTGGGCAATCAGATTGTCGAATTCGAGAGCTTCGATCAGATCAGTGTTCCAGATCATGCCGCGATCACGGACATCAACCCCCGGAAGTTTTCCGTAAACACCGTCGATCCGCTCCACACCCTCGCGCAGGATATCGCCGGTGCGGAAGACCGCGCAGTTTTCCTGCATCGCTTTTTGCATCTCAAGGCGCAGCGTCGCAACGGGCTGGTCCCCTGCGGCATGGCGCATCCGGTCGAACCGCGTCAGGTGACGCTCGGTCAAGGCGTCACGCATTTCCGGCTGGCTTGCGCCGGCATCGACAGATGCACCGCATTGCAGTCCGGCAGCACGTCCGAACACAACCAGATCGATCAACGAATTTGAACCAAGGCGATTGGCACCGTGCACGGACACACAGGCCGCCTCGCCGACAGCCATCAGGCCGGGAACGACATGGTCGGGATCGCCATTTGCCTTGGTCAGCACTTCGCCATGATAATTGGTCGGAATGCCGCCCATATTGTAATGCACCGTCGGCAGCACCGGGATGGGCGCTTTTGTGACATCAACCCCGGCAAAAATCCGCGCCGTTTCGGAAATGCCCGGCAGGCGCTCGGCCAGTGTTGCCGGCGGCAAGTGGTCGAGATTCAGGTAGATGTGATCACCTTCCTCGCCGACGCCACGCTTTTCGCGGATCTCGACTGTCATCGCGCGCGACACGACATCGCGTGAAGCGAGATCCTTGGCGCTGGGCGCGTAGCGTTCCATGAAGCGCTCACCCTCGGAATTTGTGAGGTAGCCACCCTCGCCCCGAGCACCTTCCGTGATCAGGCAGCCTGCACCATAAACGCCGGTCGGGTGGAACTGCACGAATTCCATATCCTGGAGCGGCAGCCCGGCGCGCAGGGCCATCGCGTTGCCATCACCGGTGCAGGTGTGAGCCGATGTGCAAGAAAAGAAGGCCCGGCCATAGCCGCCGGTGGCAAGGATTGTCTTTTGCGCGCGGAAACGGTGCAGCGTGCCATCATCGAGCTTCCACGCCGTCACACCGCGACATGCGCCTTCCTCGTCCATGATCAGGTCGAGAGCAAAATACTCAATAAAAAACTCGGTCTCGTTCTTGAGTGCCTGGCCATACAGCGTGTGCAGCATGGCATGGCCGGTTCGGTCGGCGGCGGCGCAGGTGCGCTGCACCGGGCCTTCACCGAAATTCTTGGTCATGCCGCCAAAGGCACGCTGATAGATCTTGCCTTCCTCGGTACGCGAGAAGGGCATGCCCCAGTGTTCGAGCTCGTAAACAGCTTCCGGTGCGTTGCGACAGAGATATTCGATCGCATCCTGATCGCCGAGCCAGTCAGACCCTTTCACAGTGTCATACATGTGCCAGCGCCAGTCATCGACCGACATGTTGCCGAGAGAGGCAGCAATCCCACCCTGGGCCGCCACGGTGTGAGAGCGGGTCGGAAACACTTTCGAAATGCAGGCGGTTTTCAGCCCCGCCTGGGCCGCACCGAGCGCAGCGCGCAATCCCGAGCCACCCGCGCCGACGACAACCACGTCATAAGTGTGATCGTTCCAAGTGTATTCGCTCATCTGAATCCGTCCTTTTTGCGAGTCCCTGCAGCCCTCAGGTGCCAGCGGAAACCCAGATCTTGATCACACTCAACGCCGTGGCTGCAAACAGCACGATCGCAACAAAAGTGTTGGCCATCAGCAGCGCGGTTTTTGTGCCGCTTCTTGCGATGTAGTCCTCGATGATCACCTGCATACCGATACGCATGTGGTAGAACGCCGCGCCGAATGTCAGCACCAGAAGAATTGCATTCAAGGGCTTGCCGACCCATTCAAGCGCACCGGCATATCCGCCCTGCGCCGCGCTGATCACCGAGAAGACGAACCAGGGCACCAGAAACGCCAGCGCAACTGCCGATGTCAGCTGTCCGATATAGCTGCTGACGCCGGACTTGGCTGAGCCGAGGCCACGGGCCCTTGCCGCGGGTGTGATGAAATTTGACTTCTGATCGGCCATGACGGCGGCCCCTTAGAGCAAGCTTGCCGCCGCCCAGATGGCAACGGCACCAAAAATGGCGAAAGCGATATTGAACACGGATACAGCGCTGGCAGTGGCCGGATTGAAGCCGGCGCGCGGCCCGCTCCAGACCAGATAGCGGATGCCGTTTGCAAGGTGGAACAGCACCGCTGCGGCCCACAGGGTCAGCAGGATCTGGCCGGGAAGGGAGGCCATCACTGCGTCGAGACTTGCATAAAGTGCTGGCGGTGCGCCGTCTGCGCCTGCAGGCATTGCGAGCGCGAAAACCCACAGTGCAATCAGGAAACTACCGAAATAAAGCGCCGCGCCACTGACGCGGTGAAAGATCGACGCGGCCATGGTCGCGTGCCATTTCCACACCTGGACATGCGGTGACAAGGGTCGCGGATCACTCCATTCTGTTCCCGACATACAGTGGCCTCACTTGCCTGTTTGCTTCCGAAATGGTTCTAGAGGGGGATGGGCGACTGTCAACGCACCTCTTTAGCCGCAGCTGTGCGCGGGGCCGTTGGTGCCGCTGCTCTTTTGCTGTTGGCATGCCCGATGGTTGCGGCGCAGTCCGATGCGCACGACGAGGCTCCTGCGCCGGTCACGACCGACCCGATGACGCAACTGATTTCCGATTATGAGGCCTTTGCCGTTGAGGCCGACGCGTGGCAGGCGGCACGGGCCGAAGGTCGGCCTGCGCGCAGCTGGGGCGATGTCACGCCGGCGACGGAGAAGCGCGAAGCTGCCAGGGCGCAAGCCTTGCTGACGCGTCTTGCAGAGATCGACACGGAACGCGTTATCGATGTCGCGATTGTCCGCCACCTGCTCTATGCGCGGCTGATCGACCACCGCCACGACGCTGCCCGCATTCCGTTTACCGGCGATTCCGGATTTCATTCCGCGCCAGTCTTCGCCGCCGCACGGCTTCGCATCAAAACCATTGATGATGGTGAGGCATGGATTGCCAGGCTGAACGACCTGCCGCGTTATTTCGCCGAACACATCTTCAATATGCGCCGCGGCGTGACCACTGGCTGGACCGCGCATGGCGATCCGCTAGCGACCACGATCCGTCAGATCCGCGAGCAGATCTCCGATCAGCCTGAAAACTCCAACCTCTATGCCCCGCTGCGCGACCTGCCCGAAAGCTGGCCGGCAGCCGATCGCGAACGCCTGCGCCGTGATGGCCTTGAGGCGAGCGCGCGAGCCATAGCGGCCTATCGCGACCTGCTGGGCTTCCTGGAAACCGAATATGCACCATATGCGCGGCCCGATCCCGGACTGGCCAGCCTGCCGGGCGGGCGCAGGGCCTATGCCGATTACGTCGCTCATCACACCGCAGGCGCGGGTTATTCGGCGCAAGAGATCCATCTGCTGGGGCAGCAGGAAGTGCAGCGCATTCGCAAGCAGATGCTGGAGATCATCGAAGAGACCGGATTTGAGGGCAGTTTCGATGCGTTCGTCGAATTTCTGCGCACCGATCCGCGTTTCTATGCGCGCAGCGCGGAAGACCTGATGGAAAAGGCGTCGCGCCTGTCAAAGCGGCTAGATGCGCTGCTGCCGCTTTACTTCAATACGTTGCCGCGCCTGCCATACGGCGTCTCGCCGGTGCCGGCAGCAATTGCGCCGGGCTATACAACCGGGCGATATGCGCAGGGCAATGCCCGCACCGGCCAGGCCGGAACGTATCTGGTCAACACGTTTCGGCTCGACCAGCGGCCCCTTTACGAATTGCCGGCCCTGACCGCGCATGAAGCCGTGCCCGGACACCATCTGCAGATCGCGCTGGCTCAGGAAATGCGTTACCAGCCGGATTTCCGGCGAAATTTCTACGCCACGGCGTTTGGTGAGGGTTGGGGGCTTTATGCGGAAAGACTGGTCGGCGAGGCGGGGTTTTACCAGACACCCTATGAGCGGTTCGGTGCGCTTTCCTACGAAATGTGGCGCGCCTGCCGGCTGATCGCCGATACCGGGCTGCACTGGTATGGCTGGAGCCGGGAGCAGGCCGAGGCCTGTTTCATCGAGAATACCGCGCTCAGCGCGCTGAATATCGAAACCGAAATGACGCGCTATATCGGCTGGCCCGGTCAGGCGGTGGCCTACAAGGTCGGCGAGCTGAAAATCCTGCAACTGCGCAGCGAAGCCGAAGCTGCGCTGGGCGAGGCTTTTGATATCCGCGCCTTCCATGACCACCTTCTCAGTGAAGGCTCGATGCCGTTATCGGTGCTGGAAGGGCGCATGCGCCGTTGGATCGAGGACCAGAGCACAAGAGCCGGGCAGACGGATCTGCCGCCACTGGCCAGCCCATGAAAATCACCATCATCGAAACCGGCAGGCCGCCACCAGCGATCCGCGACGACTGGCCAGACTATCCGGCGATGTTCAGACAACTGATCAGCGACGCCGATAACAGTCTCGAATGGGAAGTCATTGCGCTGAGCGACGGCGAGACCCTGCCAGACCCGGCCGGGCTGGATGCGATCCTGATCACCGGATCGCCTGCCGGCGTCTATGATCCCGAGCCATGGATGACCATGCTGTTCGACTTCATCCGCTGGGCCGCAGCGGAGCGCACGCCGATGGTCGGGGTCTGTTTTGGCCACCAGGCGATGGCCGAGGCGCTTGGCGGTCATGCGGCGAAATCATCTCGCTCCTGGGGGCTCGGGCGGCACACTTACGAGATTTGCGAGCCGCGCATATGGATGGGCCCGGATGCGGCGCGCGGCCAGACTTTTGCCCTCGCGGTCAGCCATCAGGACCAGGTGGTCACGCCACCACCCGGCGCGCATGTGATCGCCGCCAGCGCGTTCACCCCGTTCGCCGCGCTCGATTACGACATCGTCCCGGCAATCAGTTTTCAGGGCCATCCGGAATTTGATGATGGTTTTGCCACCGCCCTTTATGACGTGCGGCGCGGTCGCCCACTCGGTGATGACACCGTCGATGCGGCCATTGCCTCCCTCAGCCAGCCCAGCGACAATGGCCTTGTCGCCGACTGGATCGCCAGATTCCTGCGCGATCAGGCCCCGATGGCACGCTCGCCCAGCAACCAGCGGGCAAGATCGGAATAATCAAACACCAGTGAGACGGCGAAGATCGCCGCCGCAAGGGCGAGCCACCTGCCTGACCAGGTTTCGCCCGCCCGCCAGTGCCTGCGCCGCGCCAGCAGATAGATCAGCGCCGGTGTCCATGCCAGAATATGGCCGATGCCGAGAATGCGCGTAAATCCGAACTGGCTGTAAGCCAGCATCGTGCCGACCATGCCAAGCAGCGTCGCCAGAAGCACCCAGCGCGCCTCCACCCGCACAAAGCTGAACGCGACACCGCCCAGTAGCAGCACTGCAACCATGAAATTGACCCAGACACCAACCCAGCCCGGGCTGTAGGCCGCCATATCCGTATTGAATTGCTGCATGAGTTCCATGCGCTTCCTCCTGCCTTTTTTCTCTGCGCGCAACCTACAGCGCCAAATTCACCCGCGCCAGTGCCCGGCGGAAACCCGCCGCGATGACATGTTCACAAGAGGCCGCATTATGCCGGCAGGGTTGCGCCGGCCCTTGCCAGGGCGATCAGGTGATCTTCCAGACGCCGGCTCTGATTTTTCAGGTTGAAGCGTTCCAGTGCGAGCGCCCGACCGGCCTCGCCCATTTCCCGCGTGCGCGCCGGCTCGCCGAGCATCTGAGACAGGCACCCGGCCAGTGCCGCATCATCGCCCTCATCGACGAGATAGCCGGTCTCACCATCTTCCACGCATTCCGGGATCCCCGCATGGCGTGTCGCTGCCAGCGCGCAGCCGGCCAGCATCGCCTCGACACAGACCAGCGGCAGCCCCTCCGCATCGCCCGAGCGTGCGCGCCGCGATGGCACACAGACAATCGTCGCCTCGGCAAAATGCTTTGGCATCTCGTCAGCCGCAATCCAGCCGGGCAGTTCGGCCTGAACACCGGCCGCTTCCAGCCGGCCGACAAGATCAGGTTTCAGTTCACCATCGCCCAGCAAACGCACCCGCCAGCCCTCAAGCTTGCCGGGAATGCGCGCCAGCGCATCAATCAGCGTGTCGATGCCCTTTTTCTCGGTCCAGCGTCCGGCAAACAGCAGGATATTCTGTTTCTCGCCGGGCTGGAACTTTTCCGGGTCGGCGGTGTTATGGTGGACAACCATCTTTTCATCCGGGGCCCCGCGCGCAAGAAGCTCGCGCCGGATAAAGTCCGAGCAGGGCAGGATCAGCGCGGCTTCCTTCCACAGCGACGCACGCCGGCGATTGTAGACGCGGATGAAACTGTCCCTTGTATTGGCGGTCTTGGTCGCATCGCCGCCATAATAGGTAACCGCCAGCGGCAGGGCGAGCCTGCGCGCGATCGGCAGGGCATAAGCGCCAGACTTGCCAAAGCTGGCATGGACCGCGACCGGCTCAAGCGCGCGCAGTGTCTCTTCAAGCCGGGCCGAGACTGTGCCGAGCTGTTTGAATGCGGCCTCTCCACCCGGACCGTGCAGCGGGCCCAGTTCGATGACTTCGGCTCCCTCAGGCACCGGGCCTTTCAATTCATGGCCGATATACACTGGAACCAGCCGCTCAAAGGCGCTGTAACCGCGCGGGATGAAGCTTTCCGACGGCGTGAACAGCTTGTCGCAATAGGCAAGGATGTGTCTTGGAAACGCGCTCATGCGCCCGCATGGCCGCGCTGTTGCTCTTCGCGGTGCCAGCGCCAGGCGGTCGAGATGATCGTGTCGATATCGGAATGTGCCGTCTCCCAGCCAAGCACGCGCCGGGCTTTCTCCGCGCTGGCCAGAAGCGCCGGGGGGTCACCGGCGCGCCGCGGGCCAACCGACTTGTTGACCTGCCGCCCGGAAACCCGCTCCACAGCCTCGACGATTTCGCGCACGGTCGTTCCGGTCCCGGTGCCGAGGTTGAACACGTCCGATGCACCACCCTGCTGGAGATAATCCAGCGCGCGCGTGTGTGCGTCGGCCAGGTCGGTGACATGGATATAGTCGCGCACGCAGGTGCCATCGCGCGTGTCGAAATCATCGCCGAAAATCGTCAGCTTGAAGCCATCCTGCATCATGCCGCGAATGGCCAGCGGTATGAGATGGGTCTCGGGTTCATGCCGCTCGCCGGTCTCGCCATCGGGATCGGCGCCTGCCGCATTGAAATAACGCAGGGGCACCGAACGCAGTCCGTGCGCAGCGCCATAATCAGCGAGCATCCGCTCGACGAACAGTTTCGACCAGCCATAGGGATTGATCGGGTTTTGCGGGATGTCTTCGGTCATCGGCACGCGCTCGGGCACGCCATAGGTCGCGCAGGTCGACGAGAAGATCAGCTTGTCGGTCCCCGCCCGGACCATGGCATCAAGCAGTTGCATCGAGCCTGTCGTGTTGTTGCGATAGTAAAGGCCGGGATCGGAAACGCTCTCGCCGACATAGGCAAGTGCAGCGAAATGGGCAACCGCATCAGGCCTGACCCGGGCGAAAGCCTTGTCGAGCGAAACCGGGTCGAGAAGGTCACCGACAATCAGGTCACCCCATTTGACAAGATCGCGCCAGCCACGCGAAAGATTGTCAAACACCACCACATTCCAGCCGGCTGCCGCGAAGGCCTTGCAGCAATGGCTGCCCACATAGCCGGCGCCGCCGGTCACCAATACAGTCTTGGCCAAAGTTCTTCAAAGTCCCCGTCTTGTCCCTGTTGTCCTGACAACGGGTTAGTGGCCCGAGAGCGCTCGCGCAAGGGGCGAGGGCGGTTTGTGCTTGGCGAAGCCGGTGCGATAGGCCTAGAAGACGGTTTCGCAAATCAATGAGAAGGCTGCCATGTCAGATTATCGCCTCTTCGGCGCAGAAACTTCGCCTTACTCGCAAAAGGTCCGCGCAGCGCTGCGCTACAAGGGCGCGCGTTTCGACTGGGTTGAGCGTTCGGTGCGCACAGAGGCGGCATTCCGCGCTGTGGCGAGCACGCCGACCGTGCCGCTGCTTGTTGCGCCCGGCCGCCCGCCAAGCCAGGACTCAACGGCAATGCTTGCCGCGCTTGAAATCGATTGCCCGGAACCTTCGACCGTGCCCGATGACCCCGCCTGCGCCGCGCTCGCGCTGGTGCTTGAGGATTATGGCGATGAATGGCTCAACAAGGCGATGTTCAACGAGCGCTGGTCACAATCGCCGGATCGTGAACAGGCCGCCCACCGTGTGATGCTGCAGCTGTTTGCCGGCCAGGCACCTGCGGAAAGGGAAACCGTCGAAGCCTCGATCATGGACAGCATGACAAGCCGGCTTGGTCTTGTCGGGGCCGGCGGGAAGAATGCGAAGAAACTCAAGCAGAGCTTTCACCGCTTCGCCGAGCTTCTGAATGCCCATCTCACCGAGCATCTTTTCATCTTTGGCGGACGCCCCAGCGCTGCGGATTTCTCGATCTCTGCCCAGCTGCAGCAGATGCTGAATGACCCCACGCCCGGCGAGTGGCTGCGCGACCGTGCGCCCTTTGTCACCGAATGGTGCGAATTCATGGAAAAGCCGAACGCCGGTGCGCCGTTCAAGCCGCTCGGCGAGCTGGAAGCGACATTGCTGCCGATCTTC
Organism: uncultured Hyphomonadaceae bacterium; assembly: GCA_964442925.1. Lineage (GTDB taxonomy): Bacteria > Pseudomonadota > Alphaproteobacteria > Caulobacterales > Hyphomonadaceae > UBA5336. The sequence continues at coordinate 31,373 of CAYUEM010000001.1, read as the reverse complement.
CGGGATGAAGTCGCGAAAACCTATCTGCCGTGGGCCGAAACCAATAGCGAGAACGCGTCGAAACGACGCAAGACGCTGTCGGTGAAGATTGCCGGCGGACAGTTTGACGAAACCACGCAGCGCTACGCCGCAAAAAGCTACAAGCTGCTGAAAAAGTCGCTCGCCGGGATGAAATCAGCTGACGGGCTGTCTGATTTCCTCAGCGCGGCAAAAGCAAGCCGGTTGATCGAATAGGTCCGATCAAGCCGGCGTGATCGGTTTCGCCTCTTTTTTGCCATCAAAAGTGTGATTATCTGACGTGGCATTGCAGGGCATCACATGCCTGCGGTGGGGGAAGCGGCAGATGGTGCCCGATTGCGGGGCCGTCTTGCGTGCCAGCCTCAAGGTTCAATTTCGGTCGATGCCGCGTTTCATGTGGGTCGCCACCAGCAATGACGGAGATATTCATGGCCAAGGGCAATGCGCCAGACCGCGCTCTCGCGCTCAGTCCCGAACAGGGGCTCAGCCGCTATCTCAGCGAAATCCGCAAGTTTCCAATGCTGGAAAAGGGCGAGGAATTCATGCTCGCAAAACGCTGGCAGGAGCATGAAGACCCGGCAGCGGCAGAGAAAATGGTGACATCGCACCTGCGTCTGGTGGCAAAGATCGCCATGGGTTACCGCGGTTATGGTTTGCCGATCGCGGAGGTCATTTCCGAGGGAAATGTCGGCCTGATGCAGGCCGTCAAGAAATTCGATCCCGACAAGGGCTTCCGTCTGGCGACTTATGCGATGTGGTGGATCCGTGCAGCGATACAGGAATATATCCTGCGCAGCTGGAGCCTTGTGAAGCTGGGCACGACGGCAGCACAGAAAAAGCTGTTTTTCAATCTTCGCCGGATCAAGGGCGAGATTGCCGCGCTGGAAGAGGGCGACCTGAAACCTGCGCAGGTGAAGGAAATTGCCGAACGGCTGAACGTGTCGGAAAAGGAAGTCATCTCCATGAACGGGCGCATGAGTGGGTCCGATGCCTCGCTGAATGTCCCGATGGGCCAGGATGGCGACATGGAATGGCAGGACTGGCTGGCCGATGATGAGCCCGACCAGGCCGGCACGTTCGCAGACCGGCAGGAATTTGGCGCGCGAATGGAATTGCTGACCGAGGCGATGACCGATCTCAATGATCGCGAAAAGCACATCCTGACCGAGCGCCGACTGTCGGAGGAGCCCAGGACGCTGGAAGAGCTCAGCCAGGTCTATAATGTCTCGCGTGAGCGGATCCGCCAGATCGAGGTGCGCGCCTTCGAGAAACTGCAAAAGGCGATGCGCAGGATGGCAAAGGAACAGGGCCTGCCCGTCGGCGTCTGATCGCAGCCCGGTTACAGGGTCGGTTCCGACCCGGCCCGCCGAAAAGATTCTGATGGTTTGATCGCATTTGCCGCGCTAGGCCATCTGGCATGAACTCGGACATGCGCACCGGACTGATCGCGGGCTTTGCAGCCTATTTTCTCTGGGGCAGTCTGCCGATCTATTTTCGCGCGCTGGACCATATACCGCCGCCGGAAATGCTCGCGCACAGGATTATCTGGTCGGTGCCGACGGGCCTCGTCTTTATCGCTCTTGCTGCGCAGTGGGACCGTGTGCGCGCCGCGCTGAAACCGCAAACGCTGGGCTGGCTGGCGCTGTCGGCAGTGTTGATCGGCGCGAACTGGCTGATTTATATTTATGCGGTTTCCGTTGACCGGGTGATGGAAGCCTCGATCGGCTATTATATCAATCCGTTGATCAGCGTCCTGTTCGGGCTGGTTTTCTTTTCCGAACGGCTGCGCCCGGCACAATGGGTCTCGGTGGCGGTGGCGACGGTTGGGGTCGTCATTGTCACGCTCGCGCTTGGACAGCTGCCATGGATCGTGTTGTCGCTTTCCCTGCTGTTTGCCTTTTATGGCGTGGTGCGCAAGCGGATTGGCGTCGATGGCCGTGCCGGCTTTGTCGTCGAGGCCGCGATCCTGTTCCCGATGGCCTTTGGCGGGCTGGCCTACATGGTCGCACGCGGTGAGGCACCGATCATGGGTCAGGGCGGCTGGGACATTCCTTTGCTGATCGCGTCAGGCCCGCTCACTGCGGTTCCGCTGATCTGTTTTGCGATTGCCGCATCCCGCCTGAAGCTGTCAACGGTTGGAATGATGCAATATGTTGCTCCGAGCCTGCAGCTTGTGATCGCTGTGCTTGTTTTCAGGGAGCCGTTCACCACCACTCATGCGATTGCGTTTGCGTTCATCTGGCTGGCGCTGGCGATTTTCACCGCTGACAGTCTGATCGGTCAGGCGCAGGCCCGCCGGCTGGCGCGCGCAGCCGCGCAGCTGCGCTGATGGAAAAAAGCCCCGGTCCTTGTGAAAAAGGGCCGGGGCGAGACAGGTATTGATGATGGAGTTCAACACTCCCGCCATGAGGAGCAAGTCTCGTGCCAGATTCCCGCACCAGCCGAATCCATGTCGCGATCGGCGACATTCACGGCCATGCCGAACGCCTTGCGGCCCTGCATGCGGAAATATTTGCGGCGGTTGCAGACCAGCACCCCGGCGCCGCCCTGACGCTGGTGCATCTCGGCGATTATGTCGATCGCGGTCCCGACAGCGCCGGTGTGATCGCGCGGCTGAGACAAATGGAAACGGATGCGGCTGGACGTGAAGATCTCGAACTCGTCTGCCTGATGGGCAATCACGAACAGATGATGATTGACGCACTTGAAAATGAAGGCGACGCATTGCGCCACTGGGCTATCAATGGCGGCATCGCGACCCTGGAAAGTTATCTGCGTGCACAGACGGTGCCTGAAGCGGATCTGGACTGGCTGAAAACCCGGCCCCGGCTGCATTGCGTCGCCGAACACGATCTGATCTTCGTGCATGCCGGGGTGCATCCCGAACAATATCCCGGCGAAAGCGAAGAGGTCTATCTCTGGACCCGCGCGCCCCGGTTCTTTGACACTGCATTCTGGACCGCTCCCGCACTGACTGGTCAGCGCGTCATTCACGGCCACACACCGCCGGATGATTTCTGCCTTGATGTCTCCGACGATGGCCGGCGGATCAATATTGACACCGGCGCGTGTTATGGTGGCCCGTTGACGGCGGTGCTTCTCGCACCCGGACATGTGCCACAATTCCTGCAGGTTTAGGCTGTTGAAAACCCTTGTTCAGGTTTGCCTCATCGGAGGGGAGCGGACCACAAGGCCCACGTCCTTAAAAGATGGCCCGCTTGAGGCGCATTTGCCACCAGCCTGAAGGGCCGATTGCGCTGAAATTGTTGCCACAGCCTCGCCATCTGCACGCGCCTGCGATATGAGCGCGCGATCAAGACTGTCCGCAATAAAAGGCGTATTCCCCAAGTGTCCCAGTCCGTTGAACTTTCTGTCGTTGTGCCGGTGTACAATGAGGTCGGCAATGTCGAAACGCTTGCCGGCGAGATCGCTGCAGCGCTTGAGGGGCGCGCTTTCGAGATGATCTTTGTCGATGACGCGTCCACCGACGACACGCGCGCCCGGCTGGTTGAACTGAAATCGCAGCACGCCAGTCTGCGGGTTGCGGCGCACAGGCAGAATGCAGGCCAGAGCCGCGCAATCCGCACAGGCATCGCAATTGCCAGAGGCGCGATCATCGCGACGCTCGACGGAGACGGTCAGAATGACCCGGCCGACCTGCCGGACCTGTATCGCCAGCTGACCCGCGCCGATGCGCCGCGATCGCTGAAAATGGTGATGGGCCGGCGCGCCAGCCGCAAGGATACGGCATGGAAGCGGTTCGGCTCGCGCCTTGCCAATTCGGTGCGCCGGCGGCTGCTGCGCGATGATTGCGATGACAGTGGCTGCGGCATAAAGGTGATGGACCGCGCGGCCTATCTCACCCTGCCTTATTTCGATCATATGCACCGCTATATGCCGGCGCTGATGCGCGCCGACGGCCACGCTGTCGAATATCGCGATGTCAATCATCGCCCGCGCGGTTCCGGGCGCTCGAAATACAGCAATTTCGGCCGGCTCTGGGCAGCATTGTCCGACCTGCGCGGCGTCACCTGGCTGATCCGTCGCCGCCGCAACCCGCAAGGTATCGATGAATATTGAGTCCCGCCCATTTGGTCGCCGGTGCGGCCCGTGCTATTTGCGAACATCATCATGAAGATCGAACTTGACCTTGCTGCGCGCACAGCGCTTGCGCCTGCCCCAAAACCCAATCTGGCCGGGCTTTCGCGCGAAGCCTTACGGGAAAGCCTGATCGATTTCGGTGTCGACCCGAAAAAATCGAAGATGCGGGCGAGCCAGCTCTGGCGCTGGATCTATCATTATGGCCTGACCGAGTTTGACGCCATGACAGATATTGCACGGTCGCTGCGCGATACGCTTGGCGAAGCGTTCGACCTGCACCGCCCGGAAATCAGCCAGCATCAGGTCTCGGTTGACGGCACGCAGAAATGGCTGGCGCGGTTTGCCCCGGGCATCGAGGCGGAAAGCGTGTTCATTCCCGGCGTCGGAAGAGCCGGCGCACTGTGTGTATCCTCCCAGGTCGGCTGCACGCTGAACTGCACCTTCTGCCACACCGGCACGCAGCGTCTGGTGCGCAACCTGACCGCGCAGGAGATCATCGCGCAGGTGATGATTGCGCGCGATGCGCTGGATGAATGGCCAACCTCGAATGAAGACCGCCAGCTGACCAATATCGTCTTTATGGGGATGGGTGAGCCGCTGTACAATCTTGATAATGTTGCCGAGGCCATCGACACGCTGTCTGACCCCGAGGGCATTTCGATTTCGCGGCGCAGGGTCACGGTCTCAACCGCTGGCGTGGCACCGAAGATTCCCGAACTGGGCGCGCGCACCGGCGCGATGCTGGCAATCTCGCTGCATGCGGTGCGCGATGAATTGCGCGATGAGCTCGTGCCGATCAATCGCAAATATGACCTGCAGACGCTGTTCGAGGCGATCCGCGCTTATCCTGACCTGTCGAATGCCCGGCGGGTGACGTTCGAATATGTCATGCTCAAGGGTGTGAATGACAGCCTGGCTGAAGCGCGCGACCTTGTCCGGCTGTTGCGCGGGGTTCCGTCAAAGATCAATCTGATCCCGTTCAATCCATGGCCGGGCGCGACTTATGCGTGCTCCGACTGGGACACGATCGAAGCCTTTGCTGACGTGCTCAACCGTGCCGGCTATGCCTCGCCGATCCGCACCCCGCGCGGCCGGGACATTTTCGCCGCCTGCGGACAGCTGCGCTCGGAAAGCGTGAAACAGAGCGCTGCGCAGCGACGCCGGGCCGAGCGCGATGTGGCCGGGAGCAGCGCAAACACCGATTGACGCGACCGGCGGGCGGGCTAGGCTCACGCAAAAATCAATGGGAAAGGGCAGGGCGTGAACAGCTGGTTCAGGATTGATCTTTGGAAGCGCGTGATTGCGGCCCTGTTTGCCGGCATCGGCGTCGGGTTGGCCCTGCGCTACGGCATGGGCGAGCAGGCCGGCGGCGCGTTTGCCGAAAACTGGATCGGCTGGATCGGCGACCTGTTCCTGCGGCTGATCCGTATGCTGATCGTGCCGCTGATCTTCTTCACACTCGTGTCCGGCATCATCGCGATGGGCGACCCCAAACGGCTGGGCAGTCTTGGCGTACGCACGCTGGCGCTGTATTTCCTCACCACTGCGGTTGCCGTGACCATCGGTCTTGCAATGGCGACCCTGTGGCAACCGGGTGCAAGCCTCACACCGGAATCCTTTGTCGGTGCAACGCCGGCGGTTGGTCCGCAGGATGTTCCCGGCCTGAAAGAGCGGATGCTGGCCATCGTGCCGACCAATCCGGTTCAGGCGCTGGCCGAAGGTGATGTCCTGCCGATCATCTTTTTCGCGATCATGTTCGGTGTCGGCATCCTGATCGCTGGCGAGATCGCCCGCCCGGTCGCCAAGGTCATGGATGGGGCGTCCGAGGCGATGATGAAAGTGACCATGATCGTTATGGAAACGGCACCGCTTGGCGTGTTTGCGCTGATGACGACAACAATGGCGACCAAGGGGCTCGGCGTGTTGCAAAGCCTCGGCACGCTGGCGCTGGCGCTGTATCTGGCCTGCATCATCCATATTGTCGTGACCTATGGCGGGCTGATCATGAAGGGAATGCTGCGCCTGCCGCTCATACCGTTTTTTCGCGGCATCACCGATGCGCAGGCGGTGGCCTATTCGACCGCCAGTTCGTCGGCAACGCTGCCGGTGACGATCACCTGCGCGGAGGAGAATCTCGGTATCGACAAGGCGATTGCCGGCTCGGTCCTGCCGCTGGGCGCAACCATCAACATGGACGGCACGGCGATCTATATCGGCATGGTCGCCCTGTTCGGTGCGCAGGCGATGGGCATTGATGTCAGTCTCGGACAATATGTGCTGATCGCGCTGATGGCGACGCTGGTCTCGATCGGAGCGGCGGGGATCCCCAGTGCCGGCCTGTTCCTTTCAGGGCTTGCGCTCAGCCAGGTCGGCATTCCTGAGGAGCAGGCTTTTCTGATCATCGGCTTCATCCTGCCATTTGACCGCCTGCTCGACATGATGCGCACGCTGACCAATGTCTCAGGTGATGCCGCCGTGGCCACAGCGGTGGCGAAGTGGGAAGGTGAGCTGGACGAGGTGGTTTTCCGCGCCCCAGACCGCTACTGATCGCAAGGCCTGCGTGCCCTGGAACTGAGTTTCGGTCTCGCCGCGCGCCCCGGCGTGGCGTAGGCTGCAACAAACCTAGTTGAGGAAGGGACCCTCCCATGCGCGTTTTCTTTCTTTCCGTCGCGGCCCTTGCAGTTGCAACCGGCGGAGCGCTCGCGCAGTCTATTTCGATTGCGCCGGGTCAATGGGAATACAAGACCGCTGTCACCGGAACCTTGAGCATGGGCGGTTCGCGCATTCCCATTCCGGGCCAGTCGGAATCCTCGCAGCGCTGTGTCACCGAGGAGAACGCTACGATGACACCGGAAGATGTCGCCGAGGATGGCTGCGCGATCTCCAATGTTGCAGAGACCGGCACCGCGCTCAGCTTTGACATGGCCTGCGATCAGAACGGCGTTGCCCTGCAGGGGCGTATGGAAATCGAGAGGAATTCCGAAGGGACCCAGACCAGCGGCGCATTCACCATGAGCGGTTCAGGCCAGGGCATGAATATGGATCTTTCCGGCACGTTGAGCGGCGTGCGTATCGGCGACTGCGCATAAGCGCTTTCTTAACGCTCCTCGCCTAGCCTTTCGCTTGAAAGTGGAAATCAGGTCGGAGGCCGAAGCCGATGAGAACATGTCTTGTGGTGGACGATTCGCGAATCGTTCGAGCGGTCGCAAGTCGCATCATCAGGGATATGGAATTCGAAGTGGTCGAAGCAGGCGACGGCATGCAGGCGCTGCAGAGTTGCCGCGAGAAAATGCCCGATGCGATTCTGCTTGACTGGACCATGCCTGTGATGAACGGACTTGATTTCCTGCGCGCCCTTCGCCGCGAACAAGGCGGGCGGGCACCGAAAGTGGTGTTCTGCTCGACCGAGAATGATGCTGACCATATCGGCGAGGCGGTTCGCTCCGGCGCTGATGAGTTCGTGATGAAACCCTTCGATTCCACAATCATCCGCAGCAAATTCGCCGAGGTCGGCCTGATTTGACGAAGTGTTAAGACTGCCTGCGCAAATATTACCCGAACACCTCGCATAAAGCGCTGGAGCGGGCATGCAGGACGCGACCTTTAATGAACTGGCAGATCTTGCGCTGAGAAGCACGGGTCAGTCGATTCCAGTCTCGAAATCCTATCTGGTCGAAGCAAGACTGGCACCGATACTTCGTCGCGAGGGCTTTCCCGGCTGTGACGAGTTGGCGGCGTGCCTGAAGGCGCGGCCCAATTCGCGTCTGGAAGCAGAGGTTGCCGCGAGCCTTCAAACCCGCGAAACCTGGTTCTTCCGTGACCGCGACCGGCTGCTCCGGCTGGTGCATCAGGGCCTCACCGAGCGGCTGAAACACTCAAAAGCCGGTCGGCTGCGTATCTGGTGCGCGGGCGTTTCGACCGGTCAGGAAGCCTATTCGCTGGCGATCTTGCTGAAAGAGGCCGACAGACGCGGCCTGAAAGGCGCGCGGATCGAGATCACCGCGACCGATATCTGTCGCAAATCGCTCGACCAGGCGCGCGCCGGGCTTTATGGCCATTTCGAAGTGCAGAACGGCCTTTCGGTTCACCGCCTGATGGACAATTTCGAGCGCCTCGACACCGGCCACTGGCAGGTCAGTGAGGAGTTGCGCGAGCGTATCGGGTTTCGCCACCAAAACCTGATTGATGACGAAGCCATGCTCGGCCAGTTCGATGCTATCCTGTGTCGCAATGTGCTTTGCGCCATGAGCGCTTCGATCCGCGAGCAGACCTGCGCGCGGCTCGCACGCCAGCTTCTTCCCGGCGGCATTGTCCTGCTTGGAGAGAAAGAACACATTGTCAGTGCGCCCGACAGCAGCCTGCAACCGTCCCGACGTCTGCGCGGAGCCTATGAAGCCGCTCGCCCAGGCAAACAGAACGCGGCGGCCTGATCGCGTTTGCGATCGCCCCTGCCCGACAGCAATGCTGCATCAAAGCGCTGGCCAATGCCCGCTTTGCAGTTCAGTCTCGCGCGATGATCAAACCGACGCATGCAGAGCCGACTGCCCGACCGACAGCCTATCGCGGAATGGGTTCGGAACTGATCCGGCTGGTCTGCGGTGCCTATCTGCGTGCGGCGGGCTGGAAGATCCGCGGAGATTTCCCGCGCATCGACAAGGCCGTCCTGATCGCTGCGCCGCACACGTCCAATTGGGACGGGATCAATATGCTGGCTGCAGCGGGATATTACCGCGTCAAACTGCGCTGGATGGGCAAGGCTTCGCTGGTCAGCGGCCCTTTTGGCGACATTGTCCGCCGGCTCGGCTGCGTGCCTGTCGATCGCGACAATGCCAGCGAGCTTGTTGACCAGACCACGGCGGCTTTCAATGCAACTGACAAGATGATCCTTGCCATCGCACCGGAAGGCACGCGCGCCAAAGTGGCCGGCTGGAAGACCGGTTATCACCGCATCGCGCGCGCTGCCAATGTGGCGCTGATCGTCAGCGTGCTCGATTATGGCAACAGGACCATCTGTATCGCCGACATGTTCGAGCCCGGTGCCGATTATGACGCTGATTTCGCGCGGATCATCGCCCATTATGACGGCGCGAAGGGCAAGAAGCAGCGCGCGGCAACGTCTCACCGTCCCTGATCCTGAGGAGCGGGCCAATGGGCGCCTGCGTCTCGAAGAAGGGCTTAAAGCCCTTCTTCTTCAATCGCGATCATTTGGCCGCTGGAGTTTTTCGTCAGGATTAGGAGCGTGAAGCCCGGCGATGCGGGCATCGTCGGGTCTTTGCGCGACGCGAGACTGGCGGAAAAGACCAGTGGCCCGAAAGGTGTGAGGCATGATAGACCCAAATCAATTCAACGCTTTGTTCCGACCGACGCTTGATGCGTCTCGTCCGCGCTGGACGTCGTTGCAATCCTCGCAGGATGCCAGCATCTTGGCTGTGGTATGCGCCTCGCCAGCACGAACGATCCACATCACCAAATGATCGCGATTGAAGAAGAAGGGCTTCAGTAGACCAGACGGATCACCACAAAGTGGGTCGTGAACAGGCACCAGGTTCAGGGCCCCTTGCCTGCCGCAGGGCTTCGCGGCTGGCCGGCTGCGATCAGGGCGGCGCGTTCATCGGCAGACAGGACCCGCCAGCGGCCCTCGGGCAGATCACCAAGTTGCAGCGGACCAACTGCCACGCGGCGCAGATCGGTCACGCGCAACCCGACAAGATCGCACATTCGCCGGATCTGACGATTACGGCCCTCACGCAGGACAAATCGCAGGCGCGCGGGTGCCTCAAGGCTGACTTCGGCCTTTTTCAGCCGCCGCCCGTCGAGGCTGAGCCCATGTCGCAGCCGCGCCAGTACATCCTCGCTGACCTCGCCGCGCACGCGGACTTCATACCCCTTGCTCATTGGCGAGTCCGGTCCGATCACAGCGCGCGCAACCACGCCGTCCTCCGACAGGATCAGCAGGCCGCGGCTGTCCTGATCCAGCCGCCCGACCGGCGCCAGCCTGTGGCGGCGCGACGGCATCACGCTGGCTTCACCGAACAGCGCCTTGCGCGTCAGCAGGCGAACCGCTGGCACCTGGTCGCCTTCCGGGGTACCGGAGACATAGTTGACCGGTTTGTTGATGACGACCGAGAGCTGGGTGGCCAGCTTGCGCTCGGCCCGTTCCAGCAGGGTCAGCGTCTCACCGGGCGCGATCTTGTGGCCAGGCGAGTTGATCGTCTCACCGGCGACCGAAACCAGCCCGTCTGCGATCAGCGCTTCGGCTTCGCGCCGCGAGCACACGCCCTCCTGGGCCAGCCACTTGTTCACGCGAATGGGTTCAGCGCCGCGATAGGTCCGTGTCATCGTCATGGCACAGTGTTTGTCCGCTCATGCCCGCCGGCGCAAGGGCCAGCGCGAAGGCACATCCGGATATCAATTCAGGCCGGGACCAGCTTTCCGGCATAGTCGAGAACGCGACCGCTATTATCGGGGCCAAGGCCCTCGATCACATCAAGCAGGCATGCGGCGGAATATTCCGGGGTGAACAGTTTTCCTTCTGGCACATTTGCCTGAAACGGCTGTGACAGGGCTGTGTCCACTGTGCCGGGATGCAGGCCGACGGCGATGAATGCCGCGTTGCGGCGACCCTGTTCAATCGCATAATTGGCGATCAGCATGTTCAAAGCTGCTTTCGAGGCGCGATAGGCATGCCAGCCGCCAATCCGATTGTCGGATATCGAGCCGACGCGCGCCGACAGCGCGGCGAACACGGCGCGGCCTTTCGCCGGCATCAGCGGCAGGAAGTGTTTGGCCACCATCGCCGGTCCAAACGTGTTGATACGGAACACTCGCTCGAAATTGGCCGTGTCCTGCTGACGGTAGGATTTTTCCGGCTGCAGGCTGTCACCATCAGACAGGATGCCCGTCGCAATGATCACCAAGTCTATCGGCTGGCGGGTTTTCAACTGTGCGGCAAGGCTGGCGAGAGACTCTTCATCGGTGATGTCGGCGCGCACCCATTCCACATCGCCAAGGTTTTCTGGCGGCTTGCGCGAGACCCCAATCACCTTTTCGGTGCCGCGCACGACCAGTTCAGCGGCAAGAGCCCGCCCAATACCGCCGCCGACGCCAAACACAATCGCCCGCATTCCTGCTCTCCTTTTCCGGAAAAGACTTAGGGCGCCACGGGGACGGGTAAAGCCTCTCCTTCGTTGCGCTCAGGCCCGGCTCGGTTCACACCAGTGCCTGCACGATGGCGCGAAAAAGAGCGTCCTTGCGCTTTTCCATGTCCGGCAACTGTTCATAAGGCACCAGCATCGGATGGGTCTTCTTGCCAGCATCCTTGACCTTGCCATGGACCCAGCCGTCACGCAGCTTTTGCTCCATCCACTGGTCGTGCTGCGCGCTGTCAGGGGCTTCGGGGTTGTTGATTGTGAATTGGACGCTTTCACGGGTCGATGCGCGCATCCACGCCGGTGCGCGGTTCCAGTGTGGGATCGGCTTCTGGCCGTTTGCGGCCGACCATGCCCGAACGGCCTCATGCACAGTGCGTGCGATCGCCGTCAGATGTTCCGCTTCAGGGCTCTTCTTCATGCCACATTCCTCCAGTCTGATATCACCTGCAGCATCGCCGCATCAATCCACGCGGCGGAATTGTTCTCCATCGCGAAAGCGCCCGCATTCGGACCGACACCATAGGCATGCACGCCGATCACGGTGGCAAGGCCATCGGCCTGATCGAGGATGTAGACGGGTGCGCCGCTCTGTCCGGCAAATGTATCGGCAGGATAATAGACGCGCCCGTCATGCACTTGCGCAATCGGTGTGGCATGGTGCCATTGCTCGGCGGCATAGAGCGCTCCGCCCGCTTCACCGGCACCCTGCGTGATCTTGTCGCCGGGATAGCCGGTGACATGCGCCCAGTGGCGTGTCAGCAGCTGGGGATCGCGCACGCCGACACGGAACCAGCCGACGGTCTCACCTGCCGGCTTGTCGAGATGGATCGCTCCGACATCAAAGCGCGGATCAAACCGCGCCGACCATTGCGTATGCAGCGAAATCCGCTCGGCTGCCAGCGCGCCCAGCGTATCGGCAAAGGGCTCCCTTGTGCCGGACCGGCCCGGACGCACCTCGATCGCTGCAGGGTCTGGAAAGCCCGGTCCGGGCAGGATGCAGTGGCCCGCAGTGAGCACTGTGCGCTGGCCCACCAGAAAGCCGGTTCCGCTGGTCGGCGGCATGTGCGGCCAGTGCACGACAAGCGCGCAGATCATCCGGAACGGGTCGGCACCCGTGTCGTGGATCTGGGTGCGGTTGTCATCACCGATCACGGTCTCAAAGCCCTGTGTGCGGGCGCGAAACTGCTCCATTTCACCGCGAAAATGGCCCGGCTTCAAATAGCGATCCGCCACATCGCCATTGTCATATTGCGCGAGGAAAACCGTGTGCCCCGGAATGTCGAGGCCGCCGCGTGGCACGCCCCCGGCCGCTTGCCGCGCCGTGCCGATGGGCCGTCCGATCACCGGGGCCGAACCAGCGCTGACCTGGCCGCCATGCTCAGATGCGCGCGGACGCGGCAGGGCGCTGGCATCCGGTATGGCATTGCGCAGCGTGCGATAAGCCGCAGCCGCCGCACCAAACAGCTCCCCCTGCGGCGCGTGGCCGGACGCCGGCAGCGGCTCGCCGGAATCGGGCGTATCGGCTGAGCCCAGTTTCAGGCTGGCCCGGCGAATGGCCGCACGGATCGATGGCAGCCAGATGCCTTCATTCGCCTCATAGGTGCTTTGTTTTGGCGGCAGGCGCGGGCAGTCGCGCTGGCCGCGATGGTGTATGCCGACCAGTTCCCAGCTTCCGGCCATGAAGACCGGACTGCCGGAACTGCCCGGTCGGCTCGGCGTGCGGTAGTGCAGGCGCACAGGCTGGCCGTTGAGGGTCCGCTGAGGGTCGGGAAGCGCGCCAGGCTCGCAGGCATTGTGATCAAGCAGCATCTCGTCACCATATGACAGCTGCATATCCCCGCCGCCGGGAAAGCCGAGGATCACGACATGCATTTCCGTGCCGTCGACGCCATCCACGGGTCGCTTCGGCAGGTAATTGGAGGTTTCATCCCGGGTGATGATCCGCGCCACATCCGGCAGTTTGCCGCGCGGCACCAGAACCGCCGTGTCCATTGCCCGCTCGCCGGAGCGCCACAGGATGTCATCGAAATAGACCGGATGTTCATGCTCGGCCTGCAACACCGGATCATACTCCACGAAGTTGGCCCGGCAGCGGCGATAGGAACTCGACAGCGCGCCGTCGGACTGGGCCACGACGTGATGATTGGACATGATCAGGTCGAGATCGCCCCAGTCATCATGCAACACATCGCCCCTGACGGCGAAACCGGTGCCAATCCTCTGCCAGCGGCCATCCTGCAGCGTCTCGATTGCGCAGACGCTCTGTGCCCGGGCGGCAGCCGAGAGGATGCGGGCGAGATCGACCATGCCTCCGGCCGCCCGCGCGGCACCGCGCTTCTGGAAATAGGCTTCATAGCCGTCACGCGGTGGGCCCTCGCCGATCGTCTCACGCCCTTCAAGGTCGGCCCGCATCAGCCCGGCCTCCTGTGGTGACAGAACAACGCTTTCGCGCTGGATATCCAGCGCCGCCCTGCCCGCGCCGCGCGGTTCGAGATTGAGCAGTGCCCCTTTCAACAGGCGCACGATCCGCCCACCAGCATCATCGCGTTTGCCGTCGAACAGCCAGACCTGCTCAAGCTGGCGCAGCGATGAGCCGATCTCGAAGGCATCCGCGTCCTTAAGGCCCGCATAGGCACCATAGCAAAGGGCTGCATCCTCCATCAGTCCGAGAACCAGATAGGCTTCCCCGCAGGTTGCCAGCGTCCAGACATCGCCGCCCGCTTGCGGCCCCGGCGCGAGCGCGGCGCGCAGTTCTTTCTCATGCGTGCGAAGGATGTCCCCGGCCAGACGGCGCGCATCTTCCTCAAGCGCCCAGCTGAAGTCTCCTTCACGACCGGTCGCACGATCACGCACCGCGCGAATGATCAGCGTTGCCGCATTGACGCAATGATAAGTCGTGCCCGGACCCTGATGGCGCTCCCAGACGGCCCTGTAGGTTTCGACCGCCGCTTTCAGGTCCTGCGGATCGGGCTGTCGGTCGCCGCCTTCGCCTGCCGCCATGGCCAGCGCGGCATTGACATAGGCCTGCTTGTAGGCGCGCCCGATATTGCCCTGTGCGGTGCGCCACAATGCCCAGTTGGCAGTCTCTGCGGGATCATCGGGCTGCGCGCTGCGCGTCAGTTCGGCCAGTGCCCGCGCCTCGCGCACGGCTTCTTCAAGCCGGCCAAGCTCGATCAGCGCCTGCACTTCCTTCTGGCGCAGTTTCGGAGTGGCAAGACCGGCCTGACGCGCAAGCAGACACAGCACAAGCATGAGCCCGAATGCGCGCCGGTCCTGCAGTGTCTGTGCGACGCTGAGCAGTTCCGCAGAGCCCTCAGCACCCAGATCATCAGCCTCTCCAACAAGCCGCGCCACCGCTTCGATGGCGTCGATCCGGGCCTCCTCGCGTCCCAGCCCCATCAGTGCGGCGCGCGCAGCCTCGAACTCGGCGCGCTCTTCTGCGGGGTTGAGAGTGGTGTCGAAACTCATGATCCAGCCTCCGAATGTTCCGGGCCTGCCGCGTCAATTCCATCAAGCTGCGGCGGCGCTATATGTTCGGCGAGCACGTCCGGAAGGGGCGCGAGGGCGCTTTCCTGTCCGGTCAGCCACTGATGCGTGATCGCGCGCAGCCCGTCGACCCGGGCGCGCCAGCCACGGCGGAAATCCTCCAGTTTCGGATTGCGGGCCATGATCTTCTCGAAGAAACGCCAGCGCGCATCCAGCGCGCGGCCAACCAGCAGCGTCGGTTCGGTCATCTCGACAGCACGCAGCGTGCGCGGGCCAAATGCGCCATCAACATCCTGCGGGCTAAGCCCCGCCCCACGTTGGATGAATTTCATTGCCGGACCGGCGCCATGGTTCACGCAGGCGTCGAACAGGACCAGCGCGACCGCTTCGTTCGGCATGCGGTGACAGTTTCCGGCCCGCCAGTAGCCCTCGAAATAGATCTGCATGACTTCGGCTTCGTCGATCTCGCGCACATGCCGGCGCGGTTGGCCCTTGCGTTTGCGCCAGGCGTCATAGGTGCCCTGGGTCACACCCTTGTTTGTCGCCCCGCCCGGATCGGACGGATGATCGACATAACCGCCCTCATTGATCCGCATCACCTCATGACAGCGGTGAAAACGATCCCATTCCGAGCGGACCTCGCCAAACCCACCAGCCATCACTTCTTCATAGGAATCGCGCAGCGCCTTGCCGAGCGGGCCCAGCGCCGGCATTTTCAGCCCGCCGAGCGAGAAGCTTTCCGCGCCGCCCATCAGTGGCGCCAGCTTGCGCCTTGCCGCCTCATGCAGGCGGCGACTGTCGGCCGGCACGAGATCCGGCGACAGATAGACCGCACTGCGGAAGCTGGCGAGCGCCGCCTCGACATCGCCATCCATCGCCTGCGCCTCCAGCGTGCGCCAGGCCGAATTGACATCGGGAACGCTGCCCCAGTCGGGCCGGGTGGTCTCGCACTGAAGATCAAAGGCGAGATACGGCGCATCCTCGAAAGGCGTATCGGCACGCATCACCAACTGGCGCTGTGGATCAAAACGCAGATCGCCGGGCAGATCATCTTCAGCAATCATCGCATAGGTGCCCGCCAGCAGCTGTCCACCCTCGTTACGCAACTGGGAAAGGCGCGTTGAAACCGCTGCAAGGCGCTCAGCGCCCTTGTCGTCATCCAGCCGGCCAAGCAGGCGGCGCACCGTGCCCGCAATCGATGCGCTGTCTACGATCTTGCCGACCGGCGGCACCAGCGCAGAGACAAATTGCGCGACCGGGGATTTGACGACCTGCTCGACGAGGCTGAGAGTCGCTGCGAGATGATCCTTTTGCAGGATTGCGCCGAAGCCAAGCTCGAACGGTCCGTCATCCTGAAATACGAGACGCGGCGTCAGCTGGCGATTGACAAGCAACATCCGATCGAGCCGGCGAAAGCTTTCGGCCTGCATCGGCCCCGGGGCGGCGGAAAATTCCGGCTGCGCGAGCGGTGCGCCAACCTGTGAACCGGGGATCCCGGCAGCGCCGGCGAACATGTCATCCTCGCGCGCAGGGGCAAACACGCCGGCCAGTTCAACCTGCTGGTCAAAACTTGTCTGGCCGAGCACGCCCCAGACATAAGGCCCGTATTTACGCAAATTCACCCGCCCACGCTTCAGGCTGATCCGTCGGATCGTGACCGAAATATAGGTCTCGCCGGGGGTAAAAGCCGGGTCATTTGCGGAGGGAAACCGCACCAGCGTGCCGGCACCATCGGAAATCAGTTTGTTATAATCAGGCATTTTCAAGCGCCTCCGCTCGTGTTCTGGACCGCGCGGCCAACGCCATGTCGCTGGGACGCAGCAGGATGCGGTGCGCTGCCGGACGGTCAGGCGCAAGTGCGCCGCGCGCAGCTGGTAGCAAACTGTCGGAGAGGGTGCGGACATAGTTGATATTGTAGTCCTGCGCGGCAGCCGGCAGTTGCGCAAACTCAACCAGATCGGCATGACGCCGGCGCGGCTTGTCCGTTTGCTCCGCCCAGCGAAACCCGCGCAGGAACCGTTCCGCCCGCCAGCGCGCATGTTCCAGCCTGGCGAGATAGATTTCCTCGCTGTCGCCTTCGGCCAGTTGCCGGCCCGCAGCGATCTTCGGCAACCGGTTGATCGAAGGCGGCAGGGGCGCGCTCGCTTTCAGCCAGTCACCAAGGTCATAGCCCGCCGCATGGATCAGCGCCGGAATGAAATTGGCAGCTGACCGGCTGGAATATCGGTTGACCTCCTCGACCTGGCTCCAGTTTGTCGGCGGATCGGGGCTGAACAGCTGATTGTGCACGCTGTGGACCAGAAAGGCAGCCGCATCGGGCTCCTCGTCAAGAACGCGCGCGGCGGCGACCACTTCCGGCCAGGCTCCGAAGGCGATGATCGGCAGGCGCGCCATAACCGGACCATCGCCGGCGATCTGAACCTGTTGCGCCGCAAGCGGGCCGGACTGCGCCGAGCCACCACGCACACAGGCAAAGACCGGGAAGGCCATATCCTCCGCGTCGAGCCGGCCTTCTTCGCTTTGCTGGTCGAGCCACTGTTTGAGCTGCGCAGCGCCAATGACCGGGTCGAGCCTTGCACCCGTCACGACATAAGCCGCCGTCAATGGCGCTGAATTGAGACGCTGCAGAAGGCCGGCTTCGTGCACGCCCGGCGCATCAAGGCGGGCTGGGAAGAAAGCGCCGTCGAACACCTCCTGCCAGCCTGGACAGCGCCGCTCGAACCGGGCCCAGCTTTCCGGGTCAGGATCGAGAATGGTGATCTTCTGCGGTCGGTCCGGGTCGATCCGCTGGCTTTCGCAAATCTCCGTCAGCAGCGCTTCGCCCATCGTTCCGAAGCCCAGCAGCAGCGTATGCTGGATGCCGCCCTCCTGCAGCGTGAAAAGCGGGTGACGACCCAGCACGGCGCGCGCAGCTGCGCGGCTTTCGCTGATGATCTCGACGATGGAGTCAAGCTTGCCGCCACTGGTGGTGCCCTCGCCTTCGGGGGCTTTGTGAAACGCGTAATTGAGCTCTTCGCGGTGTTCGAACCAGTCATCATCCAGCATGACGAAAATGTGCGGGCCGACACGTTCGCGCGGGCCGATCTGGCCGGTTTCGCGGCGCTTATGGGTCTCTGCGGCCTCGGAAAAGGCGTCCATGACAAAGCAGCGCCGCGCCAGGTCTGCATTTTCGGCATTGTCGGAAAAGGCAAAGACCAGCGAGCGGGCGCGATGCGCACCCGACAGCCGCAGCATGCCCTCAAGGCCGATATCACTGTCCAGAGTGAGAACACCATCGCGCACCAATTCCTGGCCACCCGGCATGAAGTGCACGACTTTCAGCCCCTTTCGCACCGCTTCCTCAGCGGCATGGCGGGCAAATGGCCGGTCGCCGGCAATCACGACATGATCGCTGTAGAAACGACTTGCCCACCAGGTCAGGACATTCTGCCAGAACAGGCGGACGACGACTTTGGCAAGGGTCAGGAAAAACACCAGGGCACCAATCCAGCGCGCCAGTGTCAGCAGGAAAAAGCCGTAAGCGGGCGCAGAAGGATCGAGATCCGCGTCGTTCATCGGCCGGGAATAGATGTCGGACATGGTGTTGACGGCAAGAGCGCGATAGACCGCCTCGCCGATCCGCGCCAGGCCGGTTTCCTGTGGACGCAGCACGCTCATCCAGCCGGCAAAGGCCAGCACAATCGCCATAACGCCGCCAATCAGCAGCCAGCCGATCGGCACATCCCAAACACTGCGCTGTCCCATCGCGCCGAAGCGGGTTTGCCGTGTCTTGCCATCTTCTGACGCCATGTCCCGGCTCCCCGCCCGGTTTCCCCCATTCCCTTACCGAACAGTTAAGAACCAGAAGCCGGCAGGCTGTCAACGCCGCGGCTTCAGCTCAGCAGGGCGACGCAGAAATAATTGGCCGGATCGCTCCATTGCCGGTCCAGCGTCCAGCCACTTTGCGCGGCCAGCCGGGCAAGCGATGCGATTTCGAACTTGCGGGAAATTTCGGTCAGTATGCTCTCGCCCGCGGAAAACTCGAACGTCAGGCCAGCCAGATGCACGCGCAGCGCCTGCCTTGCGACGAGATGCATCTCGATTTGGCTTTCTGCATCATTCCATCGCGCCTCATGTGCGAATGCGGCGATATCGAAATCAGCGCCAAGCTCGCGGTTGATGCGCTGCAGCAGGTTGAGGTTGAAGGCGGCGGTCACACCGCGTGCATCATCATAGGCGGGAATGAGAATTTCCGGCGATTTCCGCAGATCGACGCCCAGCAGGAAGCGCGCATCCGGGCCAAGTGCGCGGCGTGCCTCGGTCAGGAACACACCGATCTGCGCATCGGTCAGATTGCCAATCGTCGAGCCGGGAAAGAACCCGATACGGCGCCCGCCGCAATCGGGCAGCTGCGACAGGTCCGTGTGTGTCATGAAGTCGGTTGCGATCGGGTGGATATCGAGACCGGGAAAATCCCGCGCCAGATCGCGCGCCGCCGCGTGCAGGAAATCTTCCGAGATATCGAGCGGAACATAAGCGCAGGGCCGCTCAAGTGCCGCCAGCAGGATCCGCGTCTTGATCGCTGCGCCGGCACCATATTCCACGATCACGGCCCCGGCTCCGCAGGCCTGCGCGATTTCGCTGCGGGCCGCCTGAAAGATCGCCGCCTCGGTGCGCGTGGGATAGTATTCATCCAGCTGTGTGATCTGTTCGAACAGATGCGAGCCGATCTCATCATAAAGCCAGCGCGAGGAGATTGCCTTTTGCGGCCTTGCAAGTCCCTCAAGCACATTCTGCTGGAAGGCGGGGTCAGCCGCCGGCGCATCCTTATCTGTCATCTGGTCCTCTTTCGCTGAGACGCGCGCGTTAGCCGTCGCGCGCAAGCCGGACGCCGGAAAATTGCCAGCGTTTGTCGGGCGGGAAGAAATTGCGGTAGCTGGCGCGCAGATGTCCCTGCGGACTGGCACAACTGCCGCCGCGCAGCACCATCTGGCCGCTCATGAACTTGCCATTGTATTCGCCGACCGTTCCCGGCAGGGGGCGATAGCCGGGATAGGGCAGAAAGGCGCTGGCAGTCCATTCCCAGACATCGCCGAAAAGGCCAGCCGGATACGCACCCAGACCCGTCTGCGCACGCGGTCGCAGGCGGCCTGTGGATGCGAAATTGCCATCAACCGGCACAGTGCTGGCTGCAACCTCCCATTCCGCCTCGGTTGGCAATCGCGCGCCAGCCCAGCGGGCGAAGGCTTCGGCCTCGTAAAAACTGACATGGCAGACCGGCGCAGCCGGATCGACGGGCTGGAAACCACGCAGGGTCATCGACCACCATTCACCATCGCGGTTCTGCCAGTAGAGCGGGGCCTTCCAGCCGGCTTCGCGCACCCGGGCGATGCCGTCCGACAGCCAGATGTGCGGGTTTTGATAACCGCCATCGGCGATGAAATCGATCCATTCACCATTGGTGACAGCGCGCGCAGCAAGCTCGAAAGGCGCAAGCAGAACGTCATGGCGCGGGCTTTCGCAGTCAAATGCGAAAGCTTCGCCGGAATGGCCGATCCGGGCGATCGCGCCCTGATACGGGAAATAGTCAGGCCCAGGAGGGGCACCGGCATCCAGCGCCAGCGGTTCAGGATCGCGGAACGCAGGCCGCAGCGGATTTTGCGCAAACAGGTGAAGGATATCGGTCAGCAACAATTCCTGATGTTGCTGTTCGTGATTGAGCCCGAGCGTGATCAGCCCCGACAAGCGAGCGTCGCCGCCAGCCTCGATCAGCCGCTGCATCGCTGCATCGACATGGCCGCGATAGTCGCCGATTTCACCCAGGCCCGGCCGTGTGATCAGCCCCCGGCGGGGACGGGCATGCCGCTCGCCGGCACCCTCATAATAGGAATTGAACAAATAGTCATAGCCGTCTGCAAAGACCTCGTATCCGGGCAGATGCGGCTTGAGCAGAAAACTCTCGAAGAACCATGTGGTGTGCGCGAGGTGCCATTTCGCCGGGCTGGCATCCTCCATCGACTGGGCCGTGGCGTCGGCATCTGAAAGCGTGGTGGCCAGCGCGGTCGTCTGGTCGCGCACTGCGAGATAACAGGCAACCGGACTGGACGCGTTAAGCGGGGCATAGGCAAGAAATGATGACATCAGAAGGTCCCCCTCAGTAACATGATATGTCCCGCACGGCCCTACGGCCACCCTTGCGCGGCTTAAATCACTGTCATTGCGCCAAGGCTGGCTCTGGTGATCGGTCAAAGAAGGGCCTACAAGCGGTCAGGCGATCATGTGTGCCGGAGAGTCAAACACCTTGAACAATATTCATTTTCACAAGGGCGATTTGCCCGCCGGTCTCGATCTTGGCGATCAGGTCGCCGTCGACACCGAAGCGATGGGACTGAACCCGGTTCGCGATGCGCTTTGTCTGGTCCAGCTGTCAGCCGGCGACGGCGAAGCCCATATTGTGCAGCTGATGCGCGATTATGACTGTCCGCAGCTGAAAGCGTTGCTGGTCGATCCTTCAGTGCTCAAGATCTTCCATTATGCGCGTTTCGATATCGCAATGATGAAGAAATGGCTTCACATCAATTGCGCACCGGTCTGGTGCACGAAGATCGCCTCGCGGCTTGCGCGCACCTATACCGACCAGCATGGGCTGAAACATGTTGCCCGCGAAATCGCCGGGGTTGACCTTTCCAAGGCGCAGCAGAGTTCCGACTGGGGCGGGGCCGAGCTTAGCCGCGCGCAACTGGAATATGCTGCATCCGATGTCCTGCATCTGCACGCAATCAAGTCCGGGCTTGAGACCATGCTCGAACGCGAGGGGCGGACCGCACTGGCGCAGGCCTGTTTCGACTTCCTGCCCTGGCGCGCAAGTCTCGATCTGGAAGGCTGGCCCGA
Organism: uncultured Hyphomonadaceae bacterium; assembly: GCA_964442925.1. Classification (GTDB taxonomy): domain Bacteria; phylum Pseudomonadota; class Alphaproteobacteria; order Caulobacterales; family Hyphomonadaceae; genus UBA5336. The sequence goes on along the minus strand of CAYUEM010000001.1, from coordinate 9,747 downwards.
TCAGGACATCTTTTCGCACAGCAGCTAGGCAAGGCTGGCGCACTGCCTGACACAGGCGTAATGAAAACGTCGCTTTCACCTGATGCGATCCGCGACTAAGTATAGTCTATTGCAATTGCGAGCCGAGCGAGGAAGACTTTTTAAGAGGATGGACACCCAGACCTATAGTGCTGAACAGGAATTTGCCTGGGCCCCACGCCGGCAGCTTTCGCTGGCGCAGGTGCGCCGGCGCTCCGGGATGGTGAAAATCCTGCGAATGCTGTTTGTGGCTTGCGCCGCCATCGCAATCGGACTTCTGGCCGGGCATATCGTGGCCAATGCCATTGCCGGAGCCTCCGGCGGGCGCAAGGCCTTTCAGTCCGACGAAATCGTGACCATGGTCAATCCGCGTTTCACCGGTCGCGATGCGTCCGGCGAGACCTATGTCATCATTGCAGACAGTGCGCAGCGCCGGCGTGCCGATGATGATGTCATCGACCTGGTCAATCCGAAACTGGTTGACCGGTTCGGCTCGACTGTGACGGCACCTGAAGGGGTGTTCGACCAGTCGCGCGAGACGCTGGACCTGTTCCGTGATGTGCGCGTGGTTGATAATGCCGGATACCAGTTCCGCACCACCAGTGCGCGGTTGCATGTCGTTGACAGCAGGGTTGAAGGACTTGAACCCCTGCAGGGCTCCGGACCGCTTGGAGATATCCGGTCCGACACTTACGAAATCCTCGAAAACGGCGATGTGTTTCATTTCAAAGGCAATGTTGAAATGCTGATCAATCCGCAGGAAGACACCCCCAACCCGCCGCCCGACGGCGCCCCGATGGATGGAAATGATGGCTGATTACCGCTCCCGCCTTTGCGCGCTCACCGTGACACTTGCCCTGTCGGGCGCTGTTCCCGCTATGGCCCAGCTGTCGTCGGAAGGCGGGCCGATCCGTGTCAATGCCGACAATTCGACCGTTTACGAGCGCGAGCGCAAGGTTCTGGTGGTGGGGAATGTCGACATCATCCAGAGTGGTGCCCGCCTGCGCGCCGACAGGGTGACTCTGAATTATGCGCCCCGCCAGGATGCGCAGGGCGCTATCGGGATCGGCGGCGGTTTTGGCGATATCGAGACCATGCTTGCCGAAGGCCGGGTGTTTTATGTCACGCCCGAAATCAAGGCGCGCGGGGATGTCGGCACCTATGACGCCAAGGCCGACACGATCACGATGACCGGATCGGTCATTCTGGTGCGTGGCGAGGATGTCGCGCGCGGCGAAACGCTGGTTATCGAAGTCGGTGTGGGCCGCTCTGTCCTTGATGGCGGTGAAGGGCGCGTGCAAATGCTGATCGTTCCTGCAGAAGACACTCCGGGCCCGGCTGGCGCAAGTGCCGGTGCAGCCGGACAGATCGACGAGCCCTGAGTGCCGGAATGGACCGATGCCGGAAATTTCTCCGGTGCTGCTAAGACGATCTTAGGCACAACCGATTATTCCGGTTATGAGCCGGGTGGTAATATGGGTCGCGTGAGGGAATGATGATGAGCAACAGCGCAGAAGGTCTGGTCGTCGAGGGCCTGCAAAAGAGCTTCAGCAAGCGGCAGGTCGTCAACAATGTGTCGCTGAGCCTGCAGCGCGGCGAAGTTGTCGGTCTGCTCGGTCCGAATGGTGCCGGCAAGACAACCTGCTTCTACATGATCATGGGCCTGATTGGTGCCGATGGCGGCTCCATCCACATTGATGGTGAGGATGTCACCGAACTGCCCATGTACCAGCGCGCCCGCCTCGGCATGGGATATCTTCCCCAGGAGGCATCGATCTTTCGCGGCATGAGCGTCGAGCAAAACATCATGTCCGTGGTCGAGCTGTTCGAAAAGGACCGCAAGAAACGCGAGGCGCAGGTCACGGCGCTGCTGGAAGAGCTGCACATCACGCATCTGCGCGAACAGTCGGCGACATCGCTTTCCGGCGGAGAGCGCCGGCGGGTCGAAATCGCCCGTGCTCTGGCTTCGCGCCCCTCCTTCATGCTGCTTGACGAGCCGTTTACCGGGATCGACCCGCTTGCGATCCATGACATTTCCGATCTTGTCCGCTATCTGAAAAATCGCGGTCTTGGCGTGCTGATCACCGATCATCAGGTGCGCGAGACGCTCGAAATCGTCGACAGGGCCTTTGTCATGTATGATGGAGAGGTTCTGTTTTCCGGCCCGCCTGAAAGCGTGCTGGCCAATGAAGATGTTCGCCGGGTCTATCTCGGCGACCGCTTCGCGGCCTGATCCGGCATGGCGCTCGGTCATCGCCTCGATCTGCGTCAGGGCCAGTCCCTGATCATGACGCCGCAATTGCAGCAGGCGATCAAACTGCTGCAATTGTCGAATATCGAGCTGGCCGAATTTGTCGAACAGGAAATCGAGCGCAACCCGCTGTTGCGCGCGGCGGAGGGCGAAGACGATCCCGCGGGCGCAGCCGAGCCTGGAGAGGCCGTTCGCGAAAGCCTGACACTGGATGACACCAGTGGATTGAACGAGGCGCGCGCGGCTCTCGATGCCCCGCGAGAAGATGTCTATGAGAATGGAACCGGTTCGGATGCGCCCGAACCGGCAGCCGCCGCCTCCGGTCCGTCGGCCGAGACCGACTGGTCGGGCGTTGGCACCGGCGCGGGTGGCGGTGAGGATTTCGATTTTGAGGGGTTTGTCAGCGCTGAAATCTCGTTGCGCGACCACCTGCACGGCCAGCTCAACATGGCTTATCTCACACCCGGTGAGCGGTTGATCGCTGCCAGGCTTATCGACGAGACTGATGAGGGGGGCTATTGCCGCGTCGATATTTCCGAGACGGCCGCAGCGCTGGGCGCGGATGCGCGCGATGTCGAGCGCATTCTGGAGCTTTGCCAGGGCTTCGATCCGGTCGGCGTGATGGCACGTTCGGTGCCGGAATGTCTCGCCCTGCAGCTGCGCGAGCGTGATCGCCTTGATCCGGCCATGGCGCTGATGGTCGAAAATCTCGAACTTGTCGCGCGCCACGATATCCGCGCCCTGTCGGACATTTGCGGCGTCGACAAATCCGATATCGAGGACATGATCGAGGAAATCCGCTGCCTCACGCCGCGGCCCGGTTCCAGTTTCGCGGGTGATGCCACGCTTGCCGTTGCCCCAGATGTGTTCGTCCGCGAATTGCCCGATGGCAGGTTTGCGGTTGAGCTGAACAGCGATACCCTTCCACGCGTCCTGATGGACAAGGCCTATTATGCCGAAGTTTCGGTGCTGGCGAAGCGCGAGACGGAGAAGGAATTCATCACCGAATGCGCGGCCAATGCGACCTGGCTGATCAAGTCACTCGACCAGCGCGCGCGAACGATTCTGAAAGTCGCCAGTGAGCTTGTGCGCCAGCAGGATGCCTTTTTTGCGCACGGAATTGCACACCTCAGGCCGCTCAACCTCAAACAGGTCGCTGATGCGATCAGCATGCATGAGTCCACGGTCAGCCGTGTGACATCGAACAAATATATGGCGACACCGCGCGGCCTTTTCGAGCTGAAATACTTCTTCTCGGCAGCCATTCCCTCAACCGGAGGCGGCGATGCCCATTCCGCCGAAGCTGTCCGCCATCGCATCAAGGGCCTGATCGAGAATGAAATGCCGGGCAATGTCCTGTCAGATGACCAGATCGTCGAAATCCTGACAGGCTACGGGATCGACATCGCGCGGCGCACCGTCGCCAAATACCGCGAAAGCCTTGGCATCGCCTCATCCGTGCAGCGACGCAGACGTATCCGCCAGAGTGCCTGAGCGGAGCGAACACATTGCCGGCAAGCCTTTGCCATTTTTAAAGTTTCGCGCTTAAATGCGGGGCTGGGTATCAACTCGCGGAGTATGACATTGCAGATCAAGATCGCCGGAAAGAATATGGAGCTGGGCGCAGCGCTTCAGGAGCGGATCGCCGAAGGCCTTGAAGGTGCCGTCTACAAGTATTTCGACCGATCCGGCGATGCGCATGTCACCGTCAGCAAGGAAGGCTACCAGTTCGAGGTCGATCTCAACCTGCACCTGCCGTCCGGAATCATCCTGCAGGCTGTTGGCCAGAATGGTGACCCTTATGGCGCGCTCGAAGTTGCGCTCGACAAGATGGAAAAGCGCGTGCGGCGCTACAAGCGCCGGCTGAAGGATCATCACCGCCCGGGCCGCGAGCCGTTTCCGAGCCAGGCCGCTGAAGCCTTCGTGATCGCTCCGGGCGAAGACGACGACACCGATGACACGGACGCAGAGGCGGGTGCGTCGCAAGATGATCCCCCGCTTACGGTTGCAGAAGGCAGTGCCCAGATATCGACCATGACCGTGTCTGAAGCGGTCATGCAGCTTGAACTCGGTGAATCCCCGGCAATGATGTTCAGAAATGCTAGGCATAACGGACTGAATATGGTCTACCGGCGCCCGGATGGTCATATTGGCTGGGTCGATCCTGGCGGGCAATGACATAAATTGACTTCGACTTACCACAGACCTGATCTGAGGATCCGCCATGACGTTCGATCTTTCATCCCTTCTTGGCGAAGGGGTGATCCTTCCGCTGGCACAGGCTAGCAGCCGCAAACAGGCATTGATCAAGCTGGCCAGTGAACTTGGCCAGACGGTCGCAATCGAACCTCGCGACATCATCGAAGCGGTGATGGAACGCGAACAGCTCGGCTCAACCGGCGTCGGCGAGGGCGTTGCCATACCGCATGCGCGACTGAAACGCCTGGAAAAACCCGTTGGCGGCTACATGCGCCTGCAGACAGGGGTCGATTTTGATGCGGTTGATGAGCGCGATTGCGATATTGTCTTCATGTTGCTGGCACCGCTTTCGGCGGGTGCCGATCACCTGCGTGCGCTCGCTCAGGTCAGCCGCGCACTGCGGCAGGGAACGGTGCGTGACCGCCTGCGCGCGGCGACCAGTGAGGCGGAGGTTCGCGCCATTCTCTGTTCGGCGACATCAAACGCATCTGCGGCCTAGGGCGGTTTGCCGGACACAGCGGCAGGCGGGCGGTCAGCCGAAATCCTGCATCCGCTCTTCGCTCAGCGCAGCATCCAGCAGCAGGAAAGCGGAAAGGCGCGGGCTGGCATTGCGGCTGGATTTCTGGGTCCGGTCGAGCGCGGCAATTGCGTCCGGTTCTTCCATCGCGTGGAAGTCCATTGCCAGCTGGCAGAGATAATCGTCCGCTTTGAGACGTTTCTCGACCCGGTCGACCTCGCCTTTTGCTGCGCTGAGGATTGCCGCCCTGCGCAGGCGCTCGCCCTTGCGTGAGGCCAGCGCAATCTTCTTCTTGTCGCGGGGGCGGAAAATACTGGCCAGCGCGATGCCAGAGGTTTCCAGCCGCGAGATGACTTCCTCAGCGGTGTCTTCGCGTGGCAGCTGGCCGGCTGCCGAACGGTCCATGTCTGACAGAATGCTGGTCCAGCCGGCATCCTTGTTTATGGGAGGCGTCTCACCGACCGGCGCACGCGACATCCGCACCACATTGCTGGGGTCGGGCGCTTCGGTCGGCCCAAAGCCAGGCGCAGGCGCTGCGGGGCCGGACGTGGCAGCGGGGTCAGGGTCGAAAATCTCCGAGAAACTGCCCGGCGCATTTCCGCTCTTGCGTGGCCAGCCAATGGCGATTTCCTCGCCGCGCGCCTCGTCTTCTGCGTGCGCCGCGCGGTCACGTGACAGGGTCTCGAACAGGTCTTCGTCAACCTGTCGCGGCGGCGCGTCGATCGCTCCGGATATGCCGGGTTTGCGCTCACCAGATATCGGAAGAGCCTCGGGGGGCGGGTCGGCAGCCTCTGCGGATCGGGACGCGGCTTGCGTCGTGTCGGCGGCGCGCTGCGGCTGTGAGTCGGGCGGCCCAGACACGGCGGAGCGGAAAGCGCTGGAGACCTTCGCCAGGCGCTGTTCAGTAATGTCGGTTTCTGCGCGCGCGGCCATGCCGGCAGCGCGGATCGCAGCGGCGACATCCTCAGCCTTTCGGTGCAGGCCATCAAGTGCGCGCGCCGTCTCGGCCTGCGCAGCGCGGGTGCTGGCCTCGATGTCCTGACTGGCCCTGCGCGCACCATCCAGCGCGGTATCGACAGCCGCGCGCAGGGCGTCCCCGGTCGAACCGGCAGCAGCTGCGGCAACCTCGCCCGAGCGAACGGCAGCCTTGACCATCTGTTCGGACTGTTCGAGCTTTTCCTGAATCCGGGCGATGGCGAACATCAGCCCTTCGCTCTTTTCTCCGGCGCTGGCTGTGATCTGCTCAAGCTGCTGCAATTGGCGGCCAATCTCACCGCGGGTGGCTTGCAGGTGCTGAAGCCTTCCATCCAGCGCATCATCGGCGCGACGGATATCTTCGCCGGCCTGGCGTGAGGCGTCAACCATCGCTTCGGCCTGCCGCGGGATCGCCTGTGCGACGGCTTCGCCCTGCGCCTTCAATTCGCGTGCGAGGCTTTCCAGTGCTTCGCGTTCGCGTGTCAGTTGTGTGGAGAGTTCGCGCGCATTGTCGGCGGTCGCATAGCTGACCGATTCCAGCCGCATCCGCTCATCGCCGATTTCTCCGGCCATGGCCTTCATCGAAGACAGCGCCCGGTTCATTGCCTGATTGATCTCTTCCGTGCTGGCGGCGAGTTGGCCGGCGAGCGTATTTGCGTGCTCGCCAATACGCGCAGCAGGGGAAAGCAACTGGTCGGCTGCCTGCAGCACAAGCGCGTTGGCGGCGCCGGCACGTGCGCTTTCACGCGCCATGAAACCCGCCATCAGCAGCAGCATTCCGGGCATCAGTGCCAGCAGAGCGCCGGCTGCGAGCGTGACCGGAGGCTGGCGCATGATCGCGTCAAGGTCGAGCACCGTGACCAGACTGACGGCGACGCAAGCCCACCAGCAGACCGCCAGAACCAGACCCGTCCAAGGCAGCCAGCTGCCTGCGCCGCGCGCGGTGTCCATGGCGTGATGAACACTTACGGCCGGGTGCGCTGGCGGCGAAACCGGTGCCGCCGGATCAGGCGCAGACCATTGGTTTTCCGTCATACCCTTCATAACGGGCAGTCTAGCCTGATTTGGCTGGTTATGGCGAGATATCTCTTGCACGGCACACGCACCTGTCTGACGCGGCACCCCATCTGCCCGGAAACGGAAGACGCGAGACGCCTTTGCGCCCCCACAGCCTAACCCAACAAAACAGAAAAAATATTAACGCACAAGGCGCTCGATCACCTGACGTTCAGCCGGTTCGGTTGGTGCATCCGGCGTTTCGGCGTCACCCGTGGCGAACATTGCCACGAAAACAAGAACGACAAGATCAAAGGCCGTTGCCAGCAAAGCAAGCATGATCAATCCTCCAAGAACGTCAGAATATGTTGATAAGCCGGTTTTGACCAGTGCCTCCAGCCGGCCGCATCGCAAAAATTTTCGTGACACGAAAAAGGCCCCACAGCGCACGCCACAGGGCCTTTCGAGGTTCAGGCGCAAAAACGAACCGCTCAGAGTGCTTCGGTCATCTCCGGAACGGCGTTGAACAGATCCGCGACCAGACCATAATCGGCGACCTGGAAAATCGGAGCTTCTTCGTCCTTGTTGATCGCAACAATGATCTTGGAATCTTTCATTCCGGCAAGATGCTGGATCGCACCGGAAATCCCGATCGCGATATACAGCTGCGGTGCAACGATCTTGCCGGTCTGGCCGACCTGATAGTCATTCGGCGCATAACCGGCATCCACGGCGGCACGCGAGGCGCCAACCGCAGCGCCGAGCTTGTCGGCCAGTGGGATGATGTATTTCTCGAAATCGGCTTCCGATCCCAGCGCCCGCCCGCCTGACACGATCCGCTTGGCTGCCGTCAGCTCCGGGCGGTCACTGGCCACGATCGACTCCGAGACGAACAGTGATTTCGCAGTGGCCGTCGGTGCATCGATGGTCTCGATACTGGCTGAGCCACCCTCTCCGGCGGCATCGAACGCAGTCGTGCGCACGGTGATAACCTTTTTTGGGTCGGAGGATTTCACCGTCATGATCGCGTTGCCGGCATAGATCGGCCGTTCGAATGTGTCGGTGCCCTCAAGCGCGGTGATTTCGGAAATCTGCATCACATCGAGCTTCGCAGCGATGCGCGGCAACACATTCTTTCCCGATGTCGTGGCCGGCGCGAACACCGCATCATAGCCCTCCATCAGCGGCACGATCAGCGCTTCCATCGCTTCGGCGAGCTGTTTTTTCAGCGGCGCAGCGTCGGCGTGCAGAACCTTGCGAACACCAGCAATCCCTGCCGCCGCCTCCGCCACAGCGCCCGCACCTTCGCCGGCAACCAGAAGATCGACATCGCCGCCGAATTTTGCCGCCGCCGTCACTGTCTTGTGGGTCGCATCGCTCAGCGCTGCATTGTCATGTTCAGCAATGACCAGAACCGCCATCAGATCGCTCCTTCAGCTTTGAGTTTGGCAAGCAGCGTGGCGACATCCTCGACGATCTCGCCAGCCGCACGTTCGGGCGGCTCGGTGACGCTGATCACGCTCAGGCGCGGCGTGATGTCGACGCCATAATCGCCGGGCTCCTTGACATCAATCGGCTTTTTCTTTGCCTTCATGATATTGGGCAGGGAGGCGTAACGCGGCTCGTTGAGGCGCAGATCTGTGGTCACAATGGCCGGCCCGTCAAGTTCAACTGTCTGCAGACCGCCATCGACCTCGCGCGTCACATGCAGTTTGTCGCCGTCCTTTTTCACCTCGGAGGCAAATGTCCCCTGCGGCCAGCCAAGCAAAGCGGCCAGCATCTGTCCGGTCTGGTTGCTGTCATCATCAATCGCCTGCTTGCCGAGTATGACAAGGCCGGGTGCCTCAGCTTCGACAACGCCCTTGAGCAGCTTTGCCACGGCCAGTGGCTCGACCGTCTCATCGGTCTTGATCAGGATGCCGCGATCTGCGCCCATCGCCAGCGCCGTGCGAAGGGTTTCCTGCGCCTGCTGCGGGCCGATAGAAACCGCAATGATCTCTTCAACCGCACCGGCTTCCTTCATGCGGACGGCCTCTTCGACGGAAATCTCGTCGAACGGGTTCATCGACATTTTCACATTGGCCAGATCGACGCCTGACCGATCAGACTTGACGCGGACCTTCACATTGTAATCGATGACCCGCTTGACGGGCACGAGAACCTTCATGGGTGATCTCCAGTGGCTTGCAAACCGATTTGTGGCAGACAAGCCAGAGCATGACACAGCCTGCCGCGAACCTCCAGAGAGCTAAAGACCCAACCGGCCCAAATCAAGCTTACGTTGACGTTAGCGTCAATTTGGCGCGGCAAACCCTCTGGCGGTCCTTGCCAAGTCATTCTTCCTTTGCGGCCGGACCATGCGCGCCAATGCTCCAGCCGTGTGACGCCAGATGCGCCTCGGCAAAGGCGAGCGGGCTTTCTTCCAGCGGCGTCGCCAGTGTCGCATTCCAGCGATTGAGAAAGCCGAACAGGGAAATCACGGCGACCAGTTCGGCCAGTTCCGCATCGCCATAGTAAAGCCGGGCCGTCTCGAAATGTGCATCGCTGGCCTGACAGGGCACACTGGCGGCGGCCTGTGCCAGTGCCAGCGCGGCGCGCTCGGCAGCGGTGAACAGGTCGCTGGTCTCATACTGCCACAGCGCCTCGATCTTGCCGGCATCAATCCCGGCGCGGTGGGCCTGCTCACTGGTATGGGCCTGGCAATAGATGCAGCCAGCCGCGCTCGACGCGATATGTGCCACCATCTGCCGCAAGCCCGGACTGAGCCGTCCGCCAGGGCCCAGGATCGCCC